>NZ_JADDIL010000014.1:0-141262 GCF_020826795.1 Microtetraspora sp. AC03309
TACGGTGACCGTCCCCAGCGTTCCTACGGGGACCGGGATGCCGCCCGTGGCGGTGACCGTCCCCAGCAGTCCTACGGTGACCGGCCGCAGCGTTCTTACGGTGACCGGCCCCAGCGGTCCTACGGTGACCGGGATGCCGCCCGTGGCGGTGACCGGCCCCAGCAGTCGTATGGTGATCGGGATGCTGCTCGTGGTGGTGACCGGCCGCAGCGTTCTTACGGTGACCGGCCCCAGCGGTCCTACGGTGACCGGGATGCCGCCCGTGGCGGTGACCGGCCCCAGCAGTCGTATGGTGATCGGGATGCTGCTCGTGGTGGTGACCGGCCGCAGCGTTCTTACGGTGACCGGCCCCAGCGGTCCTACGGTGACCGGGATGCCGCCCGTGGCGGTGACCGGCCCCAGCAGTCGTATGGTGATCGGGATGCTGCTCGTGGTGGTGACCGGCCGCAGCGTTCTTACGGTGACCGGCCCCAGCGGTCCTACGGTGACCGGGATGCCGCCCGTGGCGGTGACCGGCCCCAGCAGTCGTATGGTGATCGGGATGCTGCTCGTGGTGGTGACCGGCCGCAGCGTTCTTACGGTGACCGGCCCCAGCGGTCCTACGGTGACCGGGATGCCGCCCGTGGCGGTGACCGGCCCCAGCGGTCCTACGGTGACCGGGATGCCGCCCGTGGCGGTGACCGGCCCCAGCGGTCTTATGGGGACCGGGATGCCGCTCGTGGCGGTGACCGGCCCCAGCGGTCCTACGGTGACCGGGATGCCGCCCGTGGCGGTGACCGGCCCCAGCGGTCTTATGGGGACCGGGATGCCGCTCGTGGTGGTGACCGGCCGCAGCGTTCGTACGGTGACCGTGACGCGTCCCGGGGTTCGGGCTTCCGCGACCGTGATGACCGTGGCGGGCGCCCGGCCCGTGAGGGCGGTGGCTTCGGCGGCCGGTACGGCTCCCGCGATCGGGATGGTGGACCGCGTCCGGCCGACGAGCGAGGCGGGGACCGCTTCCAGCGCGGCGATGACCGGGGTGGGCGTCCCTTCGGTGACCGGCCGCAGCGTTCGTACGGTGACCGTGAGGACCGTGGCGACAGGCCGTTCAGCCGGGAGGGCTCCGGTCCGGGCAGCCGTACGCGATACGGCCAGGAGAACGAGCCCAGAGAACGGGAGAAGCTGCCCGAGCTCGCCCCTGACATCACGCCGGACGAGCTGGACAGCGAGGCGCGTGCCGAGCTGAGGTCGCTGCCGAACGACCTCGCCAACCTGGTGGCCAGCCACCTCGTGGCGGCGGCCCGCGCCCTCGGCGAGGAGGAGCCCGAGCAGGCGTACGAGCACGCGAAGGTGGCCCGTCGGTTCGCTGGCCGGATCGGGGTCGTGCGTGAGGCGGCAGGGATCGCGGCATACCACGCGGGCCAGTACGCCGAGGCGCTCGGTGACCTCCGGGCCGCGCGACGGATGACGGGTTCAGACGCGTACCTGCCGATCATGGCCGACTGCGAGCGTGGACTCGGCCGCCCGGAGCGGGCTCTGGACCTTGTCCGTTCCAAGGAGGCCGAACGGCTGGACCGGGCAGGCAAGATCGAGCTGGCCATCGTGGAGTCCGGCGCCCGCCGTGACCTCGGCCAGCACGACGCCGCGGTGATCACGCTGCAGCGTGTGCCCGAGCTGCGTGACCCGCAGCCCAGGCCGTGGTCGGCCCGGCTCGCGTTCGCATATGCCGACGCGCTGGCCGACGCGGGTCATCAGGGCGCGGCCACTGACTGGTTCGCCAAGGCGATGGCGTTCGACGAGGACGGCGCGACCGATGCCGCCGAACGCTACGCCGAGCTGACCGGCGGCGTCATCGAGGATGTCGAGGAGGACTTCGACGACCTCGACGAGCTGGAGGACGAGGCGGAGGCGGAGAAGGACCTCGATGAGGCCCCGGAGCCCGTGGCCGAAGACGAGGACGCGGACGACGAGCGGGTCGAGGACGTCCTCGAGGCTGAGGAGCCCGAGGAGGAGGCTGCCGCCGAGCCCTCGTCGGCGGAGCCCTCCGCCAAGCCCGTGAAGGTGGCCGACACGGCAGCCGCCGATGCTCCTAAGGAGGAGGTCGGCTCCGGGGAGGACCAGGCGGCGAAGGGTGACCCGGGGGCGCTGGGGCCGGCTTTCATAGAGCCGAACTTCGGTGACGTCCTGGACGGTCCGGAGGACCGGGACAAGCCGGCATCCTGATCAGTACGGCGAAGGGCGGCGCCATCAGGTGATCACACCTGATGGCGCCGCCCTTTTCGTACGGACCTGCTGGGAGATGCCTCGCCACGTCACATCGCCGCGTGGAGAGGCCCGTCGCCCGGCTGTGCGGCCCGGCCGCGTCAGCCGGCCGTACGCTCGAGCCAGTGCAGGATGCCCGCGACGTTGGACGGCGCGCCGCTCAGCAGCTCGAACTGCTCGGCGGTCGTCTCGTCACCTTGGAGGGCCACGTACCGCTCACGCGTCCGATCACGGACCATGGCGACCGCGTGGTCAAGATCGAGTCCCTCCGCGTGGGCCTGCCGGGTCAGGTCCACCCAGACGCGCAGCTCCTCGGCGGACCTTTCCAGGGTCTCCGTCACATTCGCGACCGGACCGTAGTGGCTGAACAGCAGTCGCTGCGGACCGAGCGCCTCGAACAGGGCGATCGAGTCGAGTGCCACACCGAGGTCGAAGTCCGGCGGCGGCGTGGCCGGGCGCAGGTCGCCGGTCTCAGGCAGGTAGACGCCGGCGGCGTCACCCACGTACAGGTCTCCGCTCAGCGAGTCGAGCAGCCCGACATGGTGCTTGGCGTGGCCGGGTGAATAGTGGCTCGACAGCGTCCTCCCGTTGCCCAGGTCGATGCTGCCGGTGTCGCCGAGCGCGCGGATCCGGGCGGCGTCGGTGGGGGCCAGGGCACCGAACAGGACGTCGAGTTTGTCACCCCACACCATCTTGGCGCTGGCCATGAGACGGGACGGGTCGGCGAGGTGCCGGGCGCCCTTCTCGTGGACGACGATCTCGGCCGAGGGATAGTAGCCCGCGATGTCGCCGACACCGCCGGCGTGGTCGAGGTGAATGTGCGTCACGACCACGGTCGCCAGGTCGGCGGGTCCGACGCCGAGCGACGTCAGCGCGTCCCTGACGATGGGCGCGGACGTGGACGTCCCGGTCTCGACCAGGCATGGCCGATCACCCAGGATCAGGTAGCCGGCCGTGATGCCGGAGTATCCGGCCATCCTCGTGTCGATCTCGTAGACGTCCCCGCCGAGCGGTGTCACGTTGTCCACAGTCACCCCACTATCCCCAGAATCTCGTTCGGGCAAAGCTCCTTCAGCCTAGTGAACGACAGTGGTCTCTCGACGAGAGGGGAGAGACCACATGCATCTGAACTCCGTGGTGCTGCGGGGCCGGCTGTCGATGGAGGCCGAGGACCGAGCGTTGCCCAGCGGTGTCGTGCTCACGCGCTGGCGGCTCGCGGTCCGCAGGCCCGAGGAACGTCCCGGTCACCAGCGTGCCGACGGCATCGAGTGCGCCACGTTCGATGATGACGTTCGCGCGGTTGTGTCCGCCTGGCGGCTCGACGATGTGGTCGAGGTGGAGGGAGCCGTGCGCCGCCGCTGGTGGCGCGGGGGAAGCCGCTATGAGATCGAGGTCCGTACGGCGCGCCGGATCGAGGGCCGCCGATCTTCCCAGAGGTCACGCGCCCCGGCGGTGCGGTCAGCGCAGGGCGAGGAGACCGCCGAGATAGATCAGACGTCTGCCACCTCACCGACCGCCGTGCCTCCGCTCGTCACGACGCCCTCGGCTGTGCTGCCGTCATCCGATTCGACATCGCCAGCCGCGTTTCGGCCCGTGTTCACACCGCCGGTGGTGACCACGTCCGCCATGGAGCGCGGCGACGCTGAGGCCGAGCGGTGCGCCGGCCCATTGGATCAGCCGATCGGGTGAGCCATGTCGTCGGTGGGATCACTCCGCGGCGAAGATCCGCATCACGAGACCGGTGCGCGGCTTAGGGCTGAACGAGGTCGACTTCCGGGGGACGCGCTCCCCCTGTGCGGCCACGGCCAGGGCGTCCTCGGTCGCCAGCGGGTTGAGCAGGACGGCGGTCCCCGAGAGCTGCCGCGCGAGCCGTACGGCGGCGTAGGGGTCGTGATGCACCACCAGCACCCGGCGCTCGTCGTCCGGGATGCCCCACACCTTCGGCAGCAGGAACTCGGTGAGGATCGAGGTGTCCATGGCCCGCCAGCGGGCGGAGCGATCGGGAGGCATGGCGTGCTCCACCTGGAGCGGATCAGGACTGGTGAGGAGATGCGACGGGCCGTCTCCGGCGAGCACGAACGCGGGTCCCGTGGCGGTGGCGAGCCCGGAGAGCGCGTCCTCGAGCGAGACGAACTCCTGCACCTGCCAGGCCCCCTTCGCCCGTGCCGCGGCCTCCGACAGGGGGAGGTCGGGGATGACCCGGTGAATCGCCTTCAGGTCCGGGGGATATGCCGTGGAGTCGACCAGCAGAGCGAGCCCGTGGTCCCATGGGCCGGACTCCTCACGATCCCCGCGCAGCTTCTGGTATGTGGCATAGCGGTGATGCCCGTCGGCGATGAGCGCCTGCCGGTTCCGCAGGTCCTCGCCGACGGCGGCGATCTCCACCGGGTCGGTGATCCCCCAGAGGCGATGGCGGAAGCCGTCGCCGGTCTGGACGTCGAGGAGCGGGACGCGCAGCGAGGCCACCTCGTCCACCAGCCGGGAGGCCGTTCCCCCGCCTTCGTACAGCAGGAAGATCGGTTCGAGATTGGCCTCCGTCGTCCGCATCAGCGCCAGGCGGTCGGCGACCGGGCCCGGCATGACGTCCTCGTGCGGCAGCACGGCGGGAGAACCGACCTCCACCGCGCCGATCAGGCCCCGCTGCAGGACGCCGGGCGCGCTCTGCTCGTACACGTAGAGCGCGGGCAGGGGGTCCACGGTGAGCACTCCGGACGTCATCCACGCGTCCAGCTCGGCGCGCGCGTCCGTGTAGTGGCTCGCCCCGGGAAGGATCAGGCGCACCACGTTGTTGGGGTGGGAGTCCAGCAGATCCTGGACGTCCTCGGGGGAGACGAGGTCGTACGGCGGCGAGGTCACCGCAGCGAGATCGTCCACCGTGAACCGCACGCCGCGGAACGGACGCAGCACCAGTGCCGGCCGTTCAGAAGTCTCCATACCGGGCATGTTGCCATAAATGCCCGGTCTTCCCGAGGCTGCGGTGGCCGGTTGGTCAGGAAATCGCATTGCAGGAGGCCCCACAGAATGATCCAGGGACGACATGGACCATCGGATTACCAGCAGGACGGCCCAGCCGGGGGTGTTTACGAATGGTTCCAGCGTGGCGTCAAGTTGTTGGAAGAGGGTAGCCCCGCCGCCGCGGCGGCGCTCCTGGAACGGGCGGCTCAGGCGGAACCGGAGTCGCGCAGCATCCGCGAGGCGCTGGCCCGGGCACAGTTCAACTCCCGCAGGTACGCCGACGCGGCGGGTAGCTTCCGCTGGATCGTGGACGCCAACCCCGCCGAGGATTACGCCTACTACGGACTCGGCATGGCGCTGTGGCGCACCGGCGACATCGAGGCCGCCCAGGAGCCGCTGGCCGTGGCCGTGGCCATGCGCCCGGATCTCCGGCACTACGTCTCCGCGCTGACCCAGGTGCGCGCCACCCTCCGGGCGAGGCAGGTATGAGCCCCCACACGAACGCCGCGGCCCTGATCGAGGGCTACGACACTCTCCTGCTCGACCTGGACGGCGTGGTCTACCTGGGTAGGCACGCCGTCCCTGGTGCTCCCGAAGCCCTGGCCGCGGCGCAGGTTCGCGGGGTACAACTCGCCTTCGTCACCAACAACGCCTCTCGAACGCCGGGCGCGATCGCCGCCCATCTGAGCGGCCTGGGCATTCCGGCGGCCCCCGAGGACGTCGTGACCTCCGCCCAGGCGGCCGCCCGGCTGGTGGCCGAGCGGTTCCCACCCGGGTCCCCCGTGCTCGTCGTCGGCGGCATGGGCCTGCGCACGGCGGTGCGGGCGTGCGGCCTGCGTCCCGTGACCACCGCGCTCGACGGCCCCGTCGCCGTCGTGCAGGGCATCTGGGACGCCATGTCGTACGGCCTGCTCTGCGAGGGCACGCTGGCCGTACGCGCCGGAGCCTGGTTCGTCGCGGCAAACGCGGACACCACCATGCCCACGAACCGCGGCGAGCTGCCGGGCAACGGCTCGATGAGCAGGGTGATCGCCACCGCCACCGGGGTGGAACCGGTCGTCGCGGGCAAGCCCGAGCCGCCGCTGCACCGCGAGTCGATGATCCGTACGCGGGCGGAGCGGCCGCTGATCGTCGGCGATCGGCTCGACACCGACATCGAGGGCGCGACCCGGGCGGGCGTGGACAGCCTGCTCGTCCTCACCGGGGTGGCCGGGCCGCTGGACCTGCTCACCGCGACGCCGCGGCACCGGCCCACGCACATGGCGACGGACCTGTCCGGCCTGCTCGAACCCCCTGCGCGTGTACGGCGTGGGCCGGACGGCTGGGAGTGCGGCGGGTGGACGGCCCGCTGGGAGGGCGGTCGGCTCGGCCTGTGCGGCGCCGCGGACCCGATGAACGGGCTGCGTGCGGCATGCGCGGCGGCATGGGAGGCGGCCGGTGACGGCCGGGCGGACGAGGACGCGGTGAAGCCCGTTCTCGCGGCTCTCGATCTCTAGGGACCCACGCCGTCCGTCACCGGTGCGGATCCGGATGGCGCACCGGGGAAATCAGGAGGGGGACTCGCGGGGGATGTCAGAGGAGCTTGCGGAGCCGCAGCAGGTCCCCGAGGCTGGCGTCGATCTTGACCCGGCCGCCGAAGAGGGCACGGCCCATGTCGAGCTCGCCGTTGACCATGGAGATCAGATCCGCGCTGGCGATCGTGATCTTCACTTCGGTGGGCCGGCCGTCCTGAGGAGGAGCGTCCGTGAACGGGTCGAGCCCGGCGCGGTGGATCCGGCCGTAGAAGGTCATGCCGAGGTCGGAGATGTGGCAGGCGAGCCTGCGTTCGACCACATGCCTGGCACGATCCTCCGCGCTGATCTCGTCGAAATGCTCGACGAGCTTCTCGAGCGCCGCCCGGCATTCCTCGACGGTCGCCATGCGTATGCCTCTCTTCCCGCGGCCGGTCAGATGCCTCTGTACCTACGGACGGTAGCGTTCCTCATGAGTACTGCGCGAAATCTGACACGTACCGGCGTATCAGCGACAAGGGGGGCCGCATGGTGTTCGAGGCCCTGCCAGGGTACGTCCCACGGGAGAATGCCCTGACCACGGCCACTCCGCCGGCACGGCTCGCCGGACGCCGGGTGGAGCCGGTGGCATCCTCTCCTGGACCACGCTCGACGGCCGGCGCGGTCCGGGCTCCGGAACCGCGCCGTGCGGAACGCCCAACGCGAAGCCGTCCCGTTCCGATTCCGCTACCGTCGAGACGGCGAGCGTCACATGTGGCCGCCGGCGCGGCGTCGACCCGTGCGGCCGCGATGACGGACGGGGAACCATCCAGCACGACGAGGACCACGGATGCCGGGTCCACCGGAGGGGACGAATGACCGAGAGCGGCGCCGAGCCGGCGGCGGGGCTGCGGTTCCTGCGGGGCGTCTCCGCAGCGCACGAGTCCCGGCAGGAACCTCGGCAGGACGCGCGGCAGGCGGATCGGGACGCGGTGGAGTACGTGCCCGGGCCGGACACCCTGCCGGGGATCCGGCAGGAGCCCCGGCCCGTACCGCAGGCGCCACGCGGAGGCGAGGAGGCCGTCCAGGGGGCGCTGTCCGCGCTCCGCAGGCTCGGCGACCTGCCCGTCGCCGCGCATGTCGGCGTGTTCGAGGAGGCGCTGACCTGCCTGGAGAGCGCGCTCGCGTCCGTGGACGAGCCCGCGGGAGAGCCGCGCAGGTGAACCGCCGATCAGAGGGCGCGGTGTCCGCGCCACATGTCATGTCCCGTCCGGCGGCGGACTGCGGGTGGGGCCGATGAAGCGGATACGGCTGGACAGCGAACTCGTCCGCCGCGGGCTGGCCCGGTCCCGGGAGCAGGCGGCGCAGCTCATCGAGGCGGGTCGCGTCACGGTGGGTGGGCGCACCGCGGCCAAGGCGGCGACCCAGGTGGACACCGCCGCCGCGATCGTGGTGGCCGAGGACGCCACGGGGCCCGACTACGTCTCCCGCGGCGCGCACAAGCTGCTCGGTGCCCTGAGCGCCTTCGAGGGGCTCAAGGTCGAAGGCCGCCGCTGCCTGGACGCGGGCGCGTCCACCGGCGGCTTCACCGACGTGCTGCTCCGGCACGGCGCCGCGCACGTCCTGGCGGTCGACGTCGGGTACGGCCAGCTCGCCTGGTCGCTGCGCACCGATGAACGCGTCACCGTGATGGAACGCGTCAACGTCCGCGATCTGACGCCCGACATGGTGGGAGAGCCGCCGACCCTGATCGTGGGCGACCTGTCGTTCATCTCGCTCCGCCTGGTACTGCCGGCGCTGGCCGCCTGCGCGGCGGAGGTGGCCGAGTTCGCGATGCTGGTCAAGCCGCAGTTCGAGGTGGGGAAGGACCGGGTGGGAGCGGGCGGCGTGGTCCGCGACCCCGCGCTGCGCGCCGGAGCCGTACGCGACGTCGCGACGGCCGCCGGAGGGCTGGGCCTGGTCGTGAAGGGCGTGACCGCGAGCCCCCTGCCGGGCCCGTCGGGCAACGTCGAGTACGTCCTCTGGCTCGGGAAGGGGCCGGGGCACGAGCCGGTCGCCGACCTGGACGAGGCCATCGAGCGGGCAGTGGCGGAAGGGCCGCGGTGACGACACAGAAGCAACCTCCGCGGACCGTCATGGTCACCGCCCACACGGGCAGGGAGGCGGCGGTGGACAGTGCCAGGCTGGTGATCCACCGGCTGCTGAGCGCCGGGCTGCGCGTACGCGTGTTCGACGTCGAGGCCGAGGAGATCGCCTGCCCGGGCGCGGACGTCGCGCCCACGAATCCCGGCTCCCTCCACGAGGCCGAGCTGATGATCGTGCTCGGCGGTGACGGGACGCTGCTTCGCGCGGCCGAGATGGCCCGTCCGGCCGGGGTTCCGCTGCTCGGGGTCAACCTCGGCCACGTGGGTTTCCTCGCCGAGGCGGAGGTGGCGGACCTCGCCGCCGCCGTGGACCGCGTGGTCGACGGCCACTACGAGGTCGAGGAGCGGATGACGGTCGAGGTGGCGATCCGGCTGAACGGCTCGACGCTCGCCGAGACGTGGGCACTCAACGAGGCCACCGTCGAGAAGGTGGACCGCATGCTCGAACTCGTCGCGGAGATCGACGGCCGGCCGTTGTCGCGGTGGGGATGCGACGGGGTGATCTGCGCCACGCCGACGGGATCGACGGCCTACGCGTTCTCCGCCGGAGGGCCGGTCGTCTGGCCGGAGGTGGAGGCGCTGCTGATGGTGCCGATCAGCGCGCACGCCCTGTTCGCCCGGCCGATGGTGATCTCACCGCGCTCCACGCTCGCCATGGAGATCGTGCCCGAGACCAGCGCGGGCGTGCTGTGGTGCGACGGCAGGCGCCGGTTCGACGTCCCGCCCGGCGCCCGGGTCGAGGTGCGCAGGGGGAGCGTGCCCGTACGGCTGGCCCGGTTGTTGGGTGTGGAGACCACGGGAGCGCCGTTCACCGACCGCCTGGTCGCCAAGTTCGGGCTCCCGGTGGAGGGCTGGCGCGGGCGCGTACGGTCCCCCTGACACCCCCCGTCCTCGAAAATCTTGGCGATTTGTGCGTAGGATCTCTGGCGGGATCTGTCGGCGAAACGGGAGGGGACCAGTGCGGCCACGGGTCGAGGAGGTCCGGATCCAGGGGCTCGGCGTGATCGACGAGGCCGTTCTGGAGTTGTCACCGGGATTCACCGTGGTGACCGGTGAGACCGGCGCGGGCAAGACGATGGTCGTCACCGGACTCGGCCTGCTGTTCGGCGGCCGGGCCGACCCGGCGAGGGTCCGCCCGGGCACGGACAAGGCGACGGTCGAGGGCACCCTTGTCGTCGACCCCGGTGGCAAGGTGGCCCAGCAGGTGTCCGACCTCGGGGGCGAGGTCGAGGACGGCGCGCTGATCATCTCGCGGACCGTCTCCTCCGAGGGGCGCTCACGTGCCTGGCTCGGCGGGCGCACCGTCCCGGTCGGGACGCTCACCTACATCGCCGACGACCTCGTCGCCGTGCACGGCCAGATGGACCAGCAGCGCCTCCTGCAGTCGGGCCGCCAGCGCGCCGCGCTCGACCGCTACGCGGGAGACGACCTGGTCAAGCCGCTCCGGGCGTACGAGCAGGCGTACAAGCGCCACCGGCAGATCACCGAGCAGCTCCAGGAGCTGACCGCCCGGGCCAGGGAGCGCGCGCAGGAGGCCGACGTGCTGCGCTTCGGCCTGGACGAGATCGAGAAGGCCGACCCCAAGGTGGGAGAGGACGCCGAGCTCAAGGAGGAGGCCGAGCGGCTGGCGCACGCCGACGCGCTCCGCACGGCCGCCACCACGGCGCACACCGCGCTGCTCGGCGACCCCATGTCCGGCCCGCAGCTCGCGCAGGACGCGGTGTCCCTGGTGGGACAGGCGCGGTCGGCGGTGGAGGCGGTGCGCGACTTCGACCCGACGCTCGGCGGGCTCGCCGACCGGCTGGCCGAGGCCGGATACCTCATCTCCGATGTGGCGACCGAGCTGGCCGCCTACGCCGAGTCGGTGGAGGCCGACCCGGCCCGCCTCGCCGCCGTCCAGGAGCGCAGGTCACTGTTGACCGGGCTGACCCGCAAGTACGGCGCGGACGCCGCCGCGGTGCTCGACTGGGCGAGGAACGCCGCGGGGCGGCTGGGCGAGCTCGACGGCGACGACGAGCGCATCGACGAGCTCACCCGGGAGCACGCCGAGCTCACCGCCCGACTGGGGGAGCTCGCCGCCGAGTTGACCGGCATACGGGAGGCCGCGGCGGAGCGCTTCGGCGCGGCGGTCACCGCCGAGCTGTCGGCGCTCGCCATGCCGCACGCGCGGGTGGGCGTCGCCCTGACCCGCGGCGACGACTTCGGCCCGCACGGCGTCGACGAGGTGGAGCTGCGGATGGCCTCCCATCCGGGGGCTCCGCCGCTCCCGCTGAACAAGGGCGCGTCCGGCGGCGAGCTGAGCCGCGTCATGCTGGCCATCGAGGTCGTGTTCGCGGGGGCGGACCCCGTGCCCACGTTCGTCTTCGACGAGGTCGACGCGGGAGTCGGCGGCAAGGCCGCGGTCGAGATCGGCAGGCGGCTCGCGCGGCTGGCCAGGAGTGCCCAGGTCATCGTCGTCACCCACCTGCCTCAGGTGGCCGCGTTCGCCGACCAGCATCTGGTCGTGGAGAAGGCGAGCGACGGCAGTGTGGTGCGCAGCGGTGTGGTCGCCCTCACCCAGGAGGGCAGAGCCCGGGAACTCTCCCGGATGCTGGCAGGACTGGAGGACTCGGAGCTGGGTAGAGCGCACGCCGAAGAGCTCCTCACGATCGCATTGGCGGATAAGACCACACCCTGACTGGGTGTGACAAACCCGACACGCTCTGAGCTGCGGGACCATCTAGGTCGCCCACTCTGGCAGGATGGTCACGATGAAGGTCCCGAGCTTGAACGTTCCGGGCCTCCGCCGCAGGAAGGCAGACGACCTTCCCGGGGTGACGGCAGTGGCGAGAATCGACAGGCGGACCAAGAGGCTGACCAAGCGCCTCAAGGCCGGGGAAATCGCGATTATCGATCACGTTGACGTCGACCGAGTGAGCGCGGAGGCCCTTGTCGCGTGTGGCGCGGCCGCGGTGGTCAACGTGGCGGCGGGCATCAGCGGGCGCTACCCCAACCTCGGGCCGCAGATCCTTGTCGACGCGGGCGTCACGGTCGTCGACAACGCCACCCCCGAGCTGTTCGAGCGGATCAAGGACGGCGACGTCGTCCGCGTGCACGAGGGGCTCGTCCACCTCGGCGACGAACTGGTCGGCAAGGGCGAAGTGCAGACCGTCGAGACGGTCGAGGCGGCCATGACCGAGGCGAGGGCCGGGCTGTCGGTCCAGATCGAGGCGTTCGCCGCCAACACGATGGAGTACGTCCGGCGCGAGCGGGATCTGCTCATCGACGGCATCGGCGTGCCCGACGTCCGCACCTCCATGGAGGGCAGGCACGTCCTCATCGTCGTCAGGGGATACCACTACAAGGAAGACCTGGCGACGCTGCGGCCGTACATCCGGGAGTACCGCCCGGTGCTCATCGGGGTGGACGGCGGGGCGGACGCCCTGGTCGAGGCCGGATACCTGCCCGACATGATCGTCGGGGACTTCGACTCGGTGTCCGAGAAGGCGCTGTGCTGCGGCGCCGAACTCGTGGTGCACGCCTACCGTGACGGCCGCGCGCCGGGGCTGGAGCGCGTGCACCAACTCGGCCAGCAGGCCGTCCTCTTCCCCGCCACGGGCACCAGCGAGGACATCGCCATGCTGCTCGCCGACGACAAGGGCGCGTCGCTGATCGTCGCCGTCGGCACGCACTGGACGCTCGTCGAGTTCCTCGACAAGGGGCGCTCCGGCATGGCCAGCACGTTCCTCACCCGGCTCCGGGTGGGCAGCAAGCTCGTCGACGCCAAGGGCGTCAGCAGGCTCTATCGCAGTCGTATCTCCACGCCGTCCCTGCTGCTTCTCGTCGCCACCACGCTGATCACGATCGGCGTGGTGCTCTCGGTCTCGCCGGTCGGCCGGGTCTGGCTGAACGGGCTGAGCGACGCCTGGAACGGCTTCACCTTCTGGCTGGTCGGACTCTTCTCGTGATCGATTTCCGCTATCACCTCGTCTCCATCGTGGCGATCTTCCTCGCGCTCACGGTCGGCATCGTGCTCGGCAGCACCGTGCTCGAGACCGCGTTCTACAAGTCGGCCGAGGAGACCACCGCCCAGCTGCGCCAGTCGAACGCGGAGAACCGTGACACGATCACCGCGCTGAAGTCCAGGGAGGACGGCAACGCCTCCTTCGTGACCGCGCACACGGCCGATCTGGTCCGCGGCCAGCTCCCGGGCGAGCGGTTCGTGCTCATCGAGGCGCCCGGCGCCCCCGCCGGCCGCCGCGACGACATCGTGAAGGTCCTCGGCGACTCCGGCGCGGTGTACACCGGCCGGGTCAGCCTGACGGAGAAGTTCCTCGCCGCGGACCAGACGAACGTCGTCGACCAGCTCGCGAGCACCGTCGCCCCCGCCGGTACGCGGTTCGCCGACGGCGCCTCGCCGTACGCGAAGGCGGCGACGGTGCTGGCCGGGGCCGTCGTGACCGGCGACCGCGGCCAGGCGGGCCGGGAGGATCCGGCCGCGGTGAGCGTGCTCGAGGCGTTCCAGACCGGCGGCTTCCTGGCCATGGGCGGCTCCCCGGCGCAGCGCGCCACCATCGCGATCGTGGTGTCCCCCGACCAGGCGTACGAAGGGGAGGACGCCGAGGCACAGACAGCCGCCATCGTCTCCCTCGCGGCGGGCCTCGACTCGGCCGGCCTCGGCACCGTCATGGTCGGCACCACAGCCGCGTCCGGCACGGGCGGCGTGATCTCGGCGCTGCACGACGCGGGCGAGGCCGCCTCGAACGTCTCGACCGTGGACACCGTCGATATGCCCGCGGGCCGGATCGCCGTCGTCTACGCTCTGCGGGAGCAACTGGCCGGTCGTTCCGGCGCGTACGGTGTGGGAAGCGACATCACGGCGTTCGCCCCTCCCGCCGCGCCGGGTGTCAGCCCCAGCCCCAAGCCGATGGCGTCGGGCGGCTGACCGGTCGCATCCCGAGGAAGATCCGAGGAAGAGGAGCCTGCTGTGGCCAGTCGTCCCTGGACCGGTCTGGCGGCGAACACCCTGCCGCGCCCGTCGTGGGGGAAGCCGTCGCCGGGTGCCGCGCCCGGATCGGTGCTCGGCGTCCTCGCCGCCGTCGCCGGTGCGGCCGCGGGCGCCGTCGCGGCCCGCGCGGCCTACGCCGCCTTCCGGCGCCGTCCGCCGATCGGCGACGAGAAGACGTGGACCAGGACCAACCACAGAGGCGAGCCGATCACGCTGCTGGAGGGCCCGGCCTTCGTCGCCGGAGCCGGTGCGGCGGCGGCGCTCACGCCCGGGCTGTCCCCGCGCCTCCGCTCCGCCGCGCTGCTCGCCGGACTCGGCGGCGGCGTCCTCGGCGCGTACGACGACGTCCTCGGCAACGCCTCGTCCAAGGGGTTCAAGGGGCATCTGTCCGCGCTGGCTCGCGGTGAGGTCACCAGCGGGGCCGTGAAGATCCTCGGGATCGGGGCGACCGGCCTCGCAGCCGCGGTGATCGCCCGTGGCCCGGCGGCCACCCGCCCGCACGGTGGAGCGGCCGCCGGGGTGCTCGACACGCTCGTGAACGGTGCCATCATCGCCGGGAGCGCCAACCTGGCGAACCTGTTCGACCTCCGGCCGGGACGAGCGATCAAGGTCGCGCTGCTGGCAGGGACGCCGCTGCTGGCGACGTCACTTGCGGCCTCGGCGGCCTCTTCGGGGGCGTCGCGTGACGGCTCTCCCGGTACCGCCGTGCTGGCCGCGATCCCGCTCGGCGCCGCCGCGGCGCTGCTGCCGGAGGACCTGGGGGAGCGCGCCATGCTCGGCGACGCCGGCGCGAACGCCCTCGGGGCGCTTCTCGGGCTGGCCGCCACCGTGCGGCTGGGCCGTACCGGCCGGCTGGTCCTGCTCGGCACGGTCGCCGCGCTGACCGCAGCGTCGGAGAAGATCAGCTTCACCAAGGTGATCGCCGCCAACCCCGTGCTCAACCGCATCGACATGCTGGGCCGCCGTCCCGTGCCGCCTCCGCCCGTCGTCGTCTCCCCGACCCCGTGAGATGCGGCTCGGCATGATCGGTCGCCTGAGCGGGCGGATGACCAGGCGCGTCGGCGCGGGCGTCGCCGGAGCGGCCGTGCTCATCGGGGCCATCAGCATCCTCGCCCGTGCCACCGGTTTCGCCAAGCAACTGGTCTTCGCCCGCGCGGTCGGGACGAACTGCCTGTCCACCGCGTACGTCACCGCGAACAACGTGCCGAACATCGTGTTCGAGCTCGTCGTCGGCGGGGCGCTCGCCGGGATGGTCGTCCCGGTCCTCGCCGGGGCCGCCGGACGGTACGCCGCGGTTCCCGCGCGCTCGGGCGTGACCGTACCCGCGACCGGGCCGGACGGATCCGACCTTGAGGCCCACGAGGGCCGTGTGGCCGACGACGCCGACGAGGCGGGCGCGCGCGAGGAGGTCGGGTGGATCTCCTCGGCGCTGCTCACGTGGGTGATCGTGCTGCTGGTCCCGCTCGGCGTTCTGACCGCGCTCCTGGCCCGGCCGCTCGTCGGCCTGGTCGCCTCGACCGTGCCCGGCTGCGACGCGAGCGAGGTGGTGGCGGTCGCGAGCCGCATGCTGGTCGTCTTCGCGCCGCAGATCCCGCTGTACGGCGTGGCCGTCGTGCTCTACGGCGTGCTCCAGGCGCACCGCCGGTTCTCCGCCCCCGCCGTCGCGCCGCTGGTCTCCAGCGTGGTGGTCATCGTCGCGTACCTGGTGTTCGTCCCGCTCGGCGGGAACGGCGCCGACCTGGCCGCGCTGCCGCGCCCGGCCGAGCTCGCCCTTTCCGTCGGGACGACGCTGGGTGTTCTCGCGTTGGTCGTCACCGTGCTCGGGCCCGTCTCCCGGCTGGGAGTGCGGCTGCGGCCCACGCTGCGCTTCCCTCCCGGTGTCGCCGTCCAGGTACGGCGCCTCGCCCTGGCCGGGTTGAGCGCGCTGGTGGCGCAGCAGGCGGCCACGGCGATCGTCATCCCCGTGGCCAACCGGATCGGCGGGGGCGCACTCGCGGCGTACGGCTACGCGTGGGCGATCTACCAGGTGCCGTACGCCGTGCTCGCGGTGCCGATCGCCACGAGCGCGTTCCCCGTGCTCTCGACCCGGGCGGCGGGAGGTGACCTGGCGGGCTTCGCCGCGCTGTCGGCCCGGACGACGCGTGCCGTGGTGCTGGTCTCCGGCCTCGCCGCCGGGGCGCTCGCCGCCGTCGCCATGCCCGCCGCGCAGGTCTTCCTGGACCAGGCGGACACCAGCGTGGACCCCGCCGAGTTCGCCCGCGCGATCGCGCTGTTCGCCCCCGGACTGGTCGGGTACGGTCTGACGGCCCATCTGAGCCGGGTGCTGTACGCGGACGGCCGGGGAAGGGAGGCAGCGCGCGGCATGGTCGCCGGATGGCTGATCGTGATCGTCGCCCAGGTGGCCTTCGCGGCCGTACTCCCCGCCGGGTGGAAGCTCGGCGGGCTGGCGCTCGGCCAGGCGGTCGGTATGACGGCCGGGGGAGCGCTCCTGCTCGTCTCCGTGCTCAGGGCCCGTGGTGGCAAGGCGCTTCACGGGATCTTCCGGGCGACGGCCGCCGGGCTGCTCGGCGGAGTCGCGGGCTGGCTCGCCGGCACGGGCGTGGTACGGCTCGTGGGCGGGACCGGGCCGTGGGCGAGTGCGGGCGTGGCGGTCCTCGCCGGGCTCGCCGCCGTCGCCGCCGGTGCCCTGGTCGCGGCCGCCGTCGATCGAGAGGACCTGCGGGCCGCCAGGCGCCGCGGGAAAGAGGGGGAAGGTGTCTGATCACGAGGCGCGGCGGGTCGCGCTCGTGCTGGGAACCAGCGCGGGAGGCGTGGGCCGGCACGTGCGGATGCTCGCGGAACGGCTGGCCGGGGACGGCCGCCAGGTGGTGGTCGCGGGACCGCCCGCCACCGAGGAGGCCTTCGGCTTCACCGGGGCCGGAGCACGCTTCGCCGCGGTACCGATCGCGGAACGGCCGCGCCCCTTCGCCGACCTCAGGGCCGTTCTCCGGCTGCGGACCGCTCTCAGAGGCGCCCAGGCCGTACACGCCCACGGGTTGCGGGCCGGCGCCTTCGCGGTGCTCGCCTTGGCGGGAACACGGCGGCGAGGCCGGAGGACGGGACGACGGAGCGGAGGGCACGGCGCGCGGCTTGTGGTCACCCTGCACAACGCCGTCACGGCCGGGGGGATGACGGGCGCGATCTACGGAGTGCTGGAGCGGATCGTCGCGCGCGGGGCCGATCGCGTCCTGGTCGTGTCTCCCGACCTCGGGGACAGGATGCGGGCCAAGGGTGCCCGGCGCGTCGACGCCGCCGTCGTGCCCGCGCCGCCCCTGGCGCCGCCCGCCCGTTCCCCCGAGGAGGTACGGCGGGAGCTCGCCGAGCGGGTCGCCGGGTTCGCCGGGGACCGGCCCGTCGTGCTCACGATCGCCCGGCTGGCCCAGCAGAAGGGACTGGAGACGCTGCTGGACGCGGCGGCGGGGCCGTACACGGCGGCGCCGCTCTTCGTCGTCGCCGGCGAGGGCCCGCTGCGCGGGGAGATCCAGCAGCGCGTCGACGCCGAGCGGCTGCCCGTGCTCCTGTACGGCTGGGCCGCCACGGCGGAGTTGCTCCAGGTCGCGGACGTTCTGCTGGTCCCGAGCAGGTGGGAGGGGCAGCCGCTGAACGTCCAGGAGGCGCTCAAGGCGGGCATGCCGATCATCTCCACGCGGGTGGGCGGGATTCCCGACCTCGTCGGCGACGCCGCCGTCCTGGTCCCGGAGGGGAACGCCGCCGCGATGCGGGGAGAGCTCGACCGGCTGCTCGGCGATCAGGGCCTGCGTAAGGCGCTCGCGGAGGCCTCGGCCGTCCGGGGGCGGGAGCTGCCGGGCGAGGCGGAGGCGCTGCGATCGGTGCTGCGGGCGTACGCCGACGCCGACGCCGACGGCTGACGGGCAGACGCTCGCATTTGGCTGCTGACCTGCGGATACGCGCGTCTTGAACCTTCGATTAGGCGCGGTGGACCCTGATCCCTATACTGAGCGCGTTGGGGGGGAGTATCCCTTCGCGGCAGTTCCGTCATCACGGTGTCAGCACCCGGGACTGTCGGTCCGGCGCGTCCGGGCGGGAGAGACCTCCGGCAGTGTGTTTCGCGCGCGTGCCGGAGGTTAGTGATCTTGAGCGTTTCCATTTGGGTGTGGGCGGCGGTCATCGTCGGGCTCCTGCTCGTCCTGGCCTTCGACCTGTGGATCGTGGACCGCGGTGAACCCCGTGAGTTCTCGATGCGCCAGGCGACCTTCTGGGTCGGGTTCTACGTGGCGTTGGCGGTCCTCTTCGGCATCGGTCTGCTCGTCTTCCGGAGTCCTGAGGCGTCGGGCGAGTTCTTCGCCGGCTATATCACCGAATACAGCCTCAGTGTCGACAACCTGTTCGTCTTCTTCATCATCATGTCGCGGTTCTCGGTGCCGCGGTTCCATCAGCACAAGGTCCTGCTGGTCGGGATCCTGCTCGCCCTGGTCATGCGAGGGGCGTTCATCGCCGTCGGCGCCGCGGCGCTCGCACGGTTCAGCTGGCTCTTCTACGTCTTCGGCCTCTTCCTCATCTACACGGCGTACACGCTGGTCCGTGACCACAACAAGCAGGAGGAGGAGTTCAGCGAGAACCTCCTGCTGCGCACCGCCCGCCGCGTCTTCCGTACCACCCCGGACTACGTCGGCTCCCGGGTGACCGTGAAGGTGAACGGGAAGCGGCTGGTCACCCCGATGCTCATCGTGATGATCGCGATCGGCACCACCGACCTGCTCTTCGCGCTCGACTCGATTCCCGCGATCTTCGGGCTCACCAAGGACCCCTTCATCGTCTTCACCGCCAACGCGTTCGCCCTGATGGGACTGCGCCAGCTGTACTTCCTGCTGGGCGGGCTGCTCCAGCGCCTGGTGTACCTGAGCTACGGTCTCGCGTTCGTCCTGGGGTTCATCGGGGTTAAACTCGTTCTTGAGGCGCTGCATGAGAGTGATGTCTCTTGGGCGCCGCAGATCCCGATCTGGGTGTCTCTGGTGGTCATCGGCGTCACCATGACCGTGACGACCATCGCGAGCCTGATGAAGGCTCGTCGGGATGAGGTCGTCGCCTCCGGCTGAGGCCCTACAGGGCTAGCGCAACGGGAAATGACACTGTTTGCTTGTCTCGTTGTGCCGTACAAATGACCACGGGATCGGTAATATCGAGCGTTCAGGCGCATATCGGTCCCCAGTCGCATAAGAGTACAAAGGTTCCCTGTGTCCAACGATTCTGAAAATCCCCGTGGTCGGGTTCGGCTCGCGCGTGGGGTGTCCCCATGGTTGGCTCCGACCGCCGCGGCGGCGGCTGTCACCACGGCACTTGTTCGCAAGTCGCCGAAATGGGCCGTGGCGGCCGTGCCGCTCACGGCGCTCACCGGCGCCATGCTCTGGTTCTTCCGCGATCCCGAGCGCGTCCCCGGCGAGGGACGGATCGTCTCCCCGGCCGACGGCGTCGTGCAGAGCATCGACCCGTGGGCCGACGGCCGCACCCGGGTGGCCATCTTCATGAGCCCTCTGAACGTGCACGTCAACCGCGCTCCTGCGGCGGGTACGGTGACCTCGGTCGAGCACGTGCCCGGCGGGTTCGTGCCCGCCTTCAACAAGGACAGCGACAAGAACGAGCGCGTCGTCTGGCACTTCGACACCGCGCACGGCGATATCGAGATGGTGCAGATCGCGGGAGCCGTGGCACGGCGCATCGTGCCGTACCTCTCCGCGGGCGCCAAGGTGGCGCAGACCGACCGGATCGGCCTGATCCGGTTCGGATCACGGGTGGACGTCTACCTGCCCGAGGGCATCGCCCCGGCGGTGAGCGTCGGCCAGAAGACCGTGGCGGGGGTGACTCGCATTGACAACGCCTGAGCTCGGCGCCGAGAGCTGGCCGGTGGGCGAGCTGGAGGAGGAGCCTCGCGGCCCCGTGGGCAAGGCGTTCCGCCTGTCCGCCGCGGACTCCCTCTCGCTCGGCAACGCGCTCAGCGGCTTCCTCGCCGTGTGCGTCCTGGCCTGGTCGGCGATCTCCGACCTCCAGTCCCATGGCAAGTTCGAGCCCGACCACCGGTTCTTCGGGACCGCGGTGGTCCTCCTTCTCATCGGCGCGACCTGTGACCTCTTCGACGGTCTGGTGGCCCGCAGGTTCCGCGCGTCCGCGATGGGCGCGGAGCTGGACAACCTGGCGGACGTGATCAGCTTCGGGTTCGCGCCCGCGTTCATGGTCGTGATCTGGGCCGGCTTCTCCGGACGGCTCCCACTGTGGCTGGTGCTGTGTGCGGCGGCCTCCGTCCTGCTCGCCGGTGTCGTACGGCTGGCGCGTTTCGCCTGCGTCAAGACCAAGAGCGGTGATTTCATGGGCCTGCCCATCCCCATGGGCGCCATGACCGTGGTCTCGATCGTGCTGCTCTTCCAGCCGAACTACGTCACGATCGCCGGCATTTTCGCGGTCGCCTGGCTCATGGTGAGCCGCATCGAGTACCCCAAGCCCAAGGGCAACGTCGCGGCGGTGGTCCTCGCCTGGATGATGATCAACGTCGCCTGCCTGAGCATCTGGGCGTCCGGCCTGGCCGGGGGCGACCAGCTCATCACCGTGGGCGCGGTCATGCAGATCGCCATCGTCGCCGCGATCCCACTTCGCGTGCTGGTGTTCAAGTGGGAGCGCCGCAGAGCGGGCCGCTCCGAGCACGTCGGCTGACGGCGCGCCTCGACGTGCGCGTCCGAGAGCGCACGACGCGAAGGGCCCGGATGTGCATCCGGGCCCTTACGCTTTCGTCTCCGGCTTCCGTGCGTGATTCCCCTGCTGGTAATCCGGCAGCCGGTCGTCCGGCTGGACATAATGAGGCATGACAGCTACGCCGCCTCGTGAGCACACCCGGACGTACTTCCTCGGCAAGCTGGCCGAGGTGCTGGAGATCAGGGGACTCGAGGTCGCGCTCCGATCCAATCCTCCCTCGCTGAAGGCGACAGATCCGGACGCCGCGATGCTCAGCGAGACCGTCGACTGCGTGGCCACGGCGGACGGCTGGTACTACCGCTGGTCCTGGGGAGAGATCGTGGAGAGCACGAACGACCCGGAGGCGGCTGCCGACCGCATCCTGAAGGTCTTCGCCGGCCGGTCACCGAGCGGGCCCGCGTGACGCGGGCGGCGGCCTGAGAACCGAGTCCCGGGACGATCGACGTCCGACGTTCACCAGCCGCGGGCGCGCCACTCCGGCAGCGAGGGGCGCTCCGCGCCGAGGGTCGTGTCCTTGCCGTGCCCCGGATAGACCCAGGTCTCGTCCGGCAGGCTGTCGAAGATCCGCTCGACGACGTCCGTGTAGAGCTGGTCGAACCTCTTCGGGTCCTTCTGCGTGTTGCCGACCCCGCCGGGGAACAGGGAGTCGCCGGTGAACAGGTGGCCGCCCCCGCCCTCGTAGAAGAGGGCGATCGACCCGGGGGTGTGCCCGCGCAGGTGGATGACCTCCAGCGGGACCCGTCCCACGGTGATCCGGTCGCCGTGCTCGACCGTACGCCCGACGGCGACCGGCAACTCGGGGGCGTCGAGGGGGTGGGCGATCACCCGCGCGCCGGTCGTCCCGGCCACCTCCTCCAGGGCCATCCAGTGGTCCGCGTGCCGGTGCGTGGTGACGATCGTGCCGACGGGCCGGTCCCCGATCAGCCCGAGCAGGCGGCGCGGCTCCGCGGCGGCGTCGATGAGCAGGCCCTCACCCGTCTCCGCGCAGCGGAGCAGATAGGCGTTGTTGCCGAAGTCGCCGACCTCGATCTTGGAGATCGTCAGCTCCGGCAGCTCACGCACGTCCGCGGGACCGCCCTTGGTCACGTCACCGGTGTAGCTCATGCCGCTCCTTCATCTCTGGTCCCGGGCGTTGCCGGGGCGTACGCCATCATCTCCGACTCCGGGGACGTACGGTCGATGGAGCCCATACCCTGGACAGACAGGGGCCGCGCCCCCCGGAGCGTGCACGCGGACCCGGCGGCGATTCCGGCCCCCACGAAATTGTCAGTGCCTCTGGATAGCCTGCCCGTGCACCTCCTGTTGACTCCAACGACCTATCGGGACCGCTGTGGCTGACCGCCTGATCGTGCGTGGCGCACGTGAGCACAATTTGAAGGACGTCTCGCTCGACCTCCCGCGAGACGCTCTGATCGTCTTCACCGGGCTTTCTGGCTCGGGCAAGTCCAGCCTGGCCTTCGACACCATCTTCGCCGAGGGCCAGCGTCGCTATGTCGAGTCGTTGTCCTCCTACGCCCGGCAGTTCCTCGGCCAGATGGACAAGCCCGACGTCGACTTCATCGAGGGCCTGTCCCCGGCCGTCTCGATCGACCAGAAGTCGACCAGCCGCAACCCGCGCTCCACCGTGGGCACCATCACGGAGGTCTACGACTACCTCCGGTTGCTCTGGGCGCGCATCGGCAAGCCGCACTGCCCCACATGCGGGCGGCCCATCGCCAGGCAGACCCCGCAGCAGATCGTGGACCGCGTCCTCGAGCTGGAGGAGGGCACCAGGTTCCAGGTGCTGGCGCCCGTCGTCCGAGGCCGCAAGGGCGAGTACGCGGAGCTGTTCCGCGAGCTCCAGACCAAGGGCTTCGCCAGGGCCAGGGTGGACGGCACGATCGTCCGGCTCGAGGAGCCGCCCACTCTCAAGAAGTACGAGAAGCACGACATCGAGGTGATCGTCGACCGTCTCTCGGTGAAGGACGGCGCGCGCCGCCGGCTGACCGACTCGATCGAGACGGCCCTCCAGCTGTCGGGCGGCACGATCACGCTGGACTTCGTCGACCTGCCCGAGGGCGACCCGAACCGCGAGCGCTTCTACTCCGAGCACCTGTACTGCCCCTACGACGACCTGTCGTTCGAGGAGCTGGAGCCCAGGTCGTTCTCGTTCAACTCGCCCTTCGGCGCCTGCCCGGACTGCACCGGTCTCGGCACCCGGATGGAGGTCGATCCCGATCTCGTGGTGCCCGACCCGGAGCGGACGCTCGGTGACGGGGCGATCAGCCCGTGGTCCGGCGGCCACACCAGCGACTACTTCATCCGGCTGATCGAGGCGCTCGGCCACGCGCTCGGGTTCGACCTCGACACGCCGTGGGAGCGGCTGTCCAAGAAGGCGCAGAAGGCACTGCTGCACGGCTACGACGAGCAGGTGCACATCCGGTACAGCAACAGGTTCGGCCGGGAGCGCTCCTACTACACCTCCTTCGAGGGCGTCATCCCGTGGGTTCAGCGCAGGCACGCCGAGGCGGAGAGCGACGCCATGCGCGAGCGCTTCGAGGGGTTCATGCGGGAGATCCCGTGCCCCTCCTGCAAGGGCTTCCGGCTCAAGCCGGTGTCCCTGGCGGTCACGGTGGGCGACGCCTCGATCGCCAAGGTCTCGGCGATGTCGATCGCCGACTGCGCCGCCTTCCTGTCCGCTCTCGAGCTCTCCGAGCGCGACATGCACATCGCCGAGCGGGTGGTCAAGGAGATCAACGCGAGGCTGGGCTTCCTCCTCGACGTCGGCCTCGACTACCTCACCCTCGACCGGGCCGCGGGCACCCTCGCGGGCGGCGAGGCGCAACGCATCCGCCTGGCCACCCAGATCGGCTCCGGACTCGTCGGCGTGCTGTACGTCCTGGACGAGCCGTCGATCGGCCTGCACCAGCGGGACAACCACCGGCTGCTCGAGACCCTGATCAGGCTCCGCGACATGGGCAACACGCTCATCGTCGTCGAGCACGACGAGGACACCATCGCGGCGGCCGACTGGGTCGTGGACATCGGCCCCGGCGCGGGCGAGCACGGCGGCCAGGTCGTCGTGTCGGGCACCGTCCAGGAGCTCCTCGCCAGCGAGCAGTCGCTCACCGGGGCCTACCTGTCCGGCCGCAAGGCGATCGAGGTCCCCGCCAAGCGCCGCAAGCGCGACAGGAAGCGCCAGCTCGTCGTCAAGGGGGCTCGGGAGCACAACCTGGCCGGCGTCGACGTGGAGTTCCCGCTCGCCGTCTTCACCGCGGTCACGGGCGTTTCGGGTTCCGGCAAGTCCACGCTGGTGAACGACATCCTCTACAGCGCCCTCGCCAAGGAGTTGAACGGCGCCCGCACGGTACCCGGCCGCCACGCCCGCGTGACGGGCACCGACCTGGTGGACAAGGTCGTGCACGTGGACCAGTCGCCGATCGGCCGCACGCCGCGGTCCAACCCCGCCACCTACACCGGCGTCTTCGACCACGTACGCAAGCTGTTCGCGGCGACCACCGAGGCGAAGATCCGGGGCTACCTGCCGGGCCGGTTCAGCTTCAACGTCAAGGGCGGCCGGTGCGAGGCCTGCGCGGGCGACGGCACCATCAAGATCGAGATGAACTTCCTGCCGGACGTCTACGTCCCGTGCGAGGTCTGCCACGGCGCCCGGTACAACCGGGAGACCCTGGAGGTCCACTACAAGGGCAAGACGATCTCCGAGGTCCTCGACATGCCGATCGAGGAGGCGCTGGAGTTCTTCGACGCCATCCCGGCGATCCGGCGTCACCTGCAGACGCTCCACGACGTCGGTCTCGGTTACGTACGGCTCGGCCAGCCGGCGACCACGCTCTCCGGCGGCGAGGCTCAGCGCGTGAAGCTCGCCTCGGAGCTCCAGCGCCGGTCCACCGGCCGGACGATCTACGTGCTCGACGAGCCGACCACCGGCCTGCACTTCGAGGACATCCGCAGGCTGCTCGGTGTGCTCAACCGGCTCGTCGACAACGGCAACACGGTCATCGTCATCGAGCACAACCTCGATGTGATCAAGACCGCGGACTGGATCATCGACATGGGGCCCGAGGGTGGTTCCCGGGGCGGCAGGGTCGTCGCCACGGGCACCCCGGAAGAGGTCGCGGGGGTTGAGGCGAGCCACACCGGCCTGTTCCTGCGCAAGATCCTCGACGTCTGACCGGCGATTGCGCCGGGCGTGAACGCGGCCGGGCCGGTTTCGGAGGCGGGTGGCTCCGTCCATAGGCTGGAGCCACACCCCGATCCCCGAGAAGGACTTCACGATGACCAGCAGTTCCTCAGGTATGCCCACGCGCCGCCAGGTGCTCGGGACGGCCGGCGCCGCCGCCTGCGGCGTCGCACTGGCCGGATGCGGCGCGGGCGTGCCACCTGAGCCCGTGGTGCCCCCCGGGATCAAGGGGAAGGTCATCGCCAAGGTGGCGGAGGTCCCGGTGGGTGGCGGCACCGTCATCAAGGACTGGAAGATCATCCTCACCCAGCCGTCGGAGGGCGTGTTCAAGGCGTTCACGGCGAACTGCCCGCACAAGGGTTGCCTGGTCGGGCGATTCGAGGGCAAGGCGGTGGAATGCCCGTGTCACGGGAGCACGTTCGCCATCGACACCGGCGCGTGCCTCAGCGGTCCGGCGGGCGCGCCGCTCAAGGAGTTCCCGCTCAAAGTGGAGGGCGACGGCATCGTGATCGTCTGACCGCGCCGCCGGGAGCGGTGGGCGTCAGATCGAGATCGTGGATTGTCGGTAGCTGACAGTAGGCTGGTTTTTGTGGCGGATCCGGCAACTTATCGACCAGCGCCCGGCGCGATTCCCGAGTCACCGGGCGTCTACCGCTTCCGCGACCCCGGCGGCCGGGTGATCTACGTCGGCAAGGCCAAGAGCCTGCGCCAGCGGCTCAACTCCTACTTCGCGGACTTCGCCGGGCTCCACCCGCGGACGCAGACGATGCTGACCAGCGCGGCCGGCGTCGACTGGACGGTGGTCGGCACGGAGGTCGAGGCGCTCCAGCTCGAATACTCCTGGATCAAGGAGTTCGACCCCCGGTTCAACGTCAAGTACCGGGACGACAAGTCCTATCCGTACCTCGCGGTCACGATGGGGGAGGAGTTCCCCCGGGTGCAGGTGCTGCGCGGCGCCAAGCGCAAGGGCACACGCTATTTCGGGCCCTACTCGCACGCGTGGGCCATCAGGGAGACCGTCGACCTGCTGCTGCGGGTCTTCCCCGTACGGACCTGCTCGGCCGGGGTGTTCCGGCGGGCCGGCCAGATCGGGCGGCCCTGCCTGCTCGGATACATCGACAAGTGCTCCGCGCCCTGTGTGGGCCGGGTCACCCCCGAGGAGCACCGTGCGCTGGCCGAGGACTTCTGCGACTTCATGGCCGGGAACACCGGCCGGTTCATCAAGCGGCTGGAGCGCGCCATGCGCGACGCCGCCGCGGTGGAGGAGTACGAGCGGGCGGCCAGGCTGCGCGACGACATCCAGGCGTTGCAGCGGGCGCTGGAGAAGCAGACCGTGGTGCTCGGAGACGACACCGACTGCGACGTGATCGCCCTGGCGGAGGATGCGCTGGAGGCCGCGGTCCAGGTCTTCTACGTGCGCGGGGGCCGCATCCGGGGCCAGCGTGGCTGGGTGGTCGACAAGGTCGAGGACTCCACGCCCGGCGACCTGGTGGAACACTTCCTGCTCCAGATGTACGGCGAGGGCGCGATCCCCCGGGAGATCCTGGTGGCCGCGGAGCCGCCGGACACGGACGCCCTGGCCGAGCTGCTGACCGAGCAGCGGGGCGCCAGGGTCGACCTGCGCGTGCCGCGGCGCGGCGACAAGAAGAGCCTGATGGAGACCGTCGAGCGCAACGCCAAGGAGTCCCTGGCGCAGCACAAGCTCCGGCGCGCGAGCGACCTCACCACCCGCAGCCGCGCGCTGCAGGAGATCGCCGACGCGCTCGGTCTGGACCAGGCCCCGCTGCGCGTCGAGTGCTACGACGTCTCCCATATCCAGGGCACCGACGTGGTGGCGTCCATGGTCGTGTTCGAGGACGGCCTGGCCCGTAAGAGCGAGTACCGCCGGTTCGCGATCAAGAGCGCCGAGGGCGACGTCGCGTCCATCCACGAGGTGATCTCGCGGAGGTTCAAGCGCTACCTGGAGGAGCGGTCGGCGACCGGCGAGCTGGGAGCCGAGCCCGCCCCCGACGCCACCGCCTCGGCCGCCTCGGCCGCCGACGGCGCCGAGGGCGAGGGCGAGGGCGCCGATCCGCGCACGGGCATGCCGATCGACCCCGACACCGGCCGCCCGCGCAAGTTCGCCTATCCACCCAACCTGGTCGTGGTCGACGGCGGGCCCGCGCAGGCGGCGGCCGCGCAGCGCGCGCTCGACGAGCTCGGCGTGGACGACGTCGCGGTCTGCGGCCTCGCCAAGCGGCTGGAGGAGGTGTGGCTGCCGGGCGACGACCAGCCGGTGATCCTTCCGCGCTCCAGCGAGGGCCTTTACCTCCTGCAACGCGTCCGAGACGAGGCGCACCGGTTCGCCATCACCTACCATCGTTCGAAGCGGTCCAGAGCCGTGAAAGAGAGCGCGCTGGACGAGGTTCCCGGCCTCGGGCCGGCCCGCAGGCAGGCGCTTCTGCGGCATTTCGGGTCGCTGAAGCGGTTGCGCGAAGCCGGTGTGGCCGAGATCTGTGAGGTTCCCGGCATCGGGCCCGCGACGGCCGAGGCCATCGTGGCGGCGCTGAGCGGTGCGCGGGACGCCGACCGAGAGAAAGCGGTGAGCGACTGATGTGCGCTGCGAGAGAACCGGCGTTCGTGATCGTCACGGGCATGTCGGGGGCGGGACGCAGCACCGCCGCCAAGGCCCTTGAGGACCTGGGCTGGTTCGTCATCGACAACCTGCCGCCCGGTCTGCTGTTCTCGCTGGCCGAGGAGGCCGGCCGGGTCAAACTGGCCGCGGACAAGGTCGCGGCGGTGGTCGACGTGCGCAGCCTCGCCTTCACCTCCGACCTCAACGCGGCGATCGGCGAGCTGGACGGCCGCGGTGTCGGCTTCCGGGTGGTCTTCCTGGAGGCCAGCGACGAGGAGCTGGTGCGCAGGTTCGAGAACGTGCGGCGCCCGCACCCGCTGCAGGGTGACGGGCGGCTGGTCGACGGGATCGCGCGCGAGCGCGGCATCCTCCGCGAGGTCAGGGCCAACGCCGATCTGATCATCGACACCTCGTCGCTGAACGTGCACGAGCTGCGCAACAAGATCGTTTCGTTCTTCGGCGGGGAGGACCGGCCGGGGCTGAAGGTCAACGTGGTCTCCTTCGGCTACAAGTACGGCCTGCCCGTCGACGCGGACCTCGTGGTCGACTGCCGGTTCCTGCCCAATCCGCACTGGGTTCCCGAGCTCCGCCCGATGAGCGGTCTCGACGCCTCCGTCCGCGAGTACGTCCTCGGCCAGATCGGGGCCAAGGAGTTCCTCGACGCGTACGAGGAGGTCTTCGGCGTGGTGGCCGCCGGATACGCCCGTGAGGGCAAGAGCTACGCCACGCTCGCCGTCGGCTGTACCGGAGGCAAGCACCGCAGCGTGGCCATGGCCGAGCAGATCGGCACGCGGCTGCGCGACAGGGGCATGGAGGTGCAGGTCAGCCATCGCGATGTGGGGCGCGAGTGACGCCGGTCGGCGAGCGTGACCGTGTCAGGGGGCGGGTTCGGCCCGTCAGGCGAGGAGGGACGGCATGAGCGGGCCGGCCGCTGAGGACGAGGGGGCGAAGGACGCCGGTCCGGCCGGCCCGAGAGTGGTCGCCCTCGGCGGAGGACACGGCCTGTACGCCTCCCTGTCCGCGCTGAGGACGGTGACGCGCGACCTCACGGCCATTGCCACCGTCGCCGACGACGGGGGCTCCAGCGGCCGTCTCAGGCGCGAGCTGGGCGTCATCCCGCCCGGTGACCTGCGGATGGCGCTCGCCGCGCTGTGCGGCGACGACGAGTGGGGCCAGACCTGGAGCCGGGTCGTCCAGCATCGCTTCCTCAGCCAGGGCGAGCTGCACGGGCACGCCGTGGGCAACCTGCTGATCGTGGCGCTGTGGGAGCTGCTCGACGACCCCGTCATGGGCCTCGACTGGGTGGGCCGGCTGCTCGGCGCGCACGGGCGGGTGCTGCCCATGGCGTCGGTCCCGCTGGACATCCAGGCGGAGGTCGAGCTGGACGGCGAGGTCACGACCGTACGCGGGCAGGTGGCCTGCGCGCTGACGCCGGGCCGGGTCCGGGCCATCTCGCTGCTGCCGCCGGATCCTCCCGCGTGCCCGCAGGCGGTGGAGGCCATCCAGGAGGCCGACTGGGTGGTCTTCGGGCCGGGCTCCTGGTTCACCAGCGTCCTGCCGCATCTCAAGGTCCCCGAGCTGGCCCGCGCGCTTCACACGACGAGCGCACGGCGGCTGGTGATCCTCAACCTGGCTCCCCAGCTCGGCGAGACGGACGGCTTCTCGCCGGAGAAGCATCTGGAGGTGCTCAGGGAGCACGCCCCCTCGCTGCCGGTGGACGCGGTGCTCGCCGACCACGGGGTGGTCGACGATCCACGCGAGCTGGAGAAGGCCGCGGTGTCCATGGGGGCACGTCTCGTATTGGCCGATGTGGGTGCCTCTGACGGTTCTCCACGGCACGACGGACCACGTCTTGCCAGGGTCCTGGACGAGATTTTCCGTGAGAAGCGGTGAGACCGGCCCTGTGTGGTGCGAGAGACTGGCTGTCAAAGTCTGTTTGGGGGAGGACACGCGCAGATGGCCATGACGGGTGTGGTGAAAGACGAGCTGAGCCGCCTTGCGGTGCTGAAGCCTTGTTGCCGTAAGGCCGAGGTCTCGACGCTGTTGCGGTTCGCGAGCGGCCTGCACCTGGTCGGCGGGCGGATCGTGATCGAGGCCGAGCTCGACACCAACGTCACCGCGCGCCGGCTGATCAGGGACATCGGCGAGGTGTTCGGCCACAAGGCGGAGGTGCTGGTGCTGGCGCCCGCCGGGCTGCGCAAGGGCTCCCGCTACGTCGTACGGGTCTACCGGGACGGCGAGGCGCTGGCCCGCCAGACCGGTCTGATCGACAACCACGGCCGTCCCGTCCGCGGGCTGCCCCGCCAGGTGGTCGCGGGCGCGACCTGCGACGCGGAGGCGGCCTGGCGCGGCGCGTTCCTGGCCCATGGGTCGCTGACCGAGCCCGGCCGCTCCATGTCGCTGGAGGTGACCTGCCCGGGCCCCGAGGCGGCCCTGGCCCTAGTCGGCTCCGCCCGTCGGCTGAAGATCCACGCCAAGGCGCGCGAGGTGCGCGGCGTGGACCGGGTCGTGGTCCGCGACGGTGACGCGATCAGCGCCCTGCTCACCCGGCTCGGCGCGCACGACAGCGTGCTCGCCTGGGAGGAGCGGCGGATGCGCCGGGAGGTCCGGGCCACGGCGAACCGGCTGGCCAACTTCGACGACGCCAACCTGCGCAGGTCGGCGCGGGCCGCCGTCGCCGCGGGCGCCCGGGTGCAGCGCGCCCTGGAGATCCTGGGAGAGGAGGCGCCCGAGCATCTGGTGGTCGCCGGGCGGCTCCGCGTCGAGCACAAGCAGGCGTCGCTGGAGGAGCTCGGCCAGATCGCCGACCCACCGCTGACCAAGGACGCCATCGCGGGGCGGATCCGCCGGCTGCTCGCCATGGCGGACAAGCGCGCCCAGGACCTCGGCATCGCCAACACCGAGGCCAATCTCACAGCGGACATGCTGGCCACCTGACCTGGTCGTTTTCCCGCGCCGTCTCCGGCGTGCGACGTGGCGGCCGGTTTGCGCGAACAAGCCGGCCGCTTTGCTGTGCGCCGCGTCCTGTGACGCCTGCTTTGCCGCTGTCGATCACCGGTGGGGCGCGTTGGTCTAAACCAATTTGAGTCGGATAGGGTCTGTGACTGAGGTTTCAAAGCCAGCACTGTCGCCGGAGAGACAGCCGGCGCACGACGTACGAGGAGACCGATTCCGTGAGCATCCGCGTAGGCGTCAACGGCTTCGGCCGTATCGGCCGCAATTTCTGGCGCGCTGTGGCAGCCAGCGGTAAGGACATCGAGATCGTCGCGGTCAACGACCTGACCGACAATGCCACTCTTGCCCACCTGCTGAAGTACGACAGCATCCTTGGCCGCCTGCCGTACGAGGTGAAGGCCTCGGCGGACGAGATCACCGTGGACGGCAAGGCCATCAAGGCGTTCGCCGAGCGTGACCCCGCCAAGCTGCCCTGGGGCGACCTGGGCGTCGACGTGGTCGTCGAGTCGACGGGACTGTTCACCGACGCCACCAAGGCCAAGGTGCACGCCGAGAACGGCGCCAAGAAGGTCATCATCTCCGCTCCGGCGAAGAACGAGGACGTGACGATCGTCATGGGCGTCAACCACGACACCTATGACCCGGCCGCGCACACGATCATCTCCAACGCGTCGTGCACGACCAACTGCCTGGCCCCGATGGCCAAGGTCATCAACGACACCTTCGGTATCGAGAAGGGTCTGATGACCACGATCCACGCGTACACGCAGGACCAGAACCTGCAGGACGGCCCGCACAAGGACCTGCGCCGGGCCCGTGCCGCCGCGCTGAACATCGTCCCGACCTCCACCGGTGCCGCCAAGGCGATCGGCCTGGTCCTGCCCGAGCTCAAGGGCAAGCTGGACGGCTTCGCGCTGCGCGTGCCGATCCCCACGGGTTCGGCCACCGACCTGACCGTCGAGATCCGGCGCGAGGCTTCGGTCGAGGAGGTCAACGCCGCGCTGAAGGCCGCCGCCGAGGGCCCGCTGAAGGGCATCCTCAGCTACACCGAGGACGAGATCGTCTCCTCGGACATCGTGACCGACCCGGCCTCCTGCATCTTCGACGCCGGCCTCACCAAGGTGATCGGCAACCAGGTCAAGGTCATCGGCTGGTACGACAACGAGTGGGGCTACTCCAACCGCCTCGCCGACCTGATCGAGTACGTGGGCGCCTCTCTCTGATGCGAACCATCGACTCGCTCGACGTGAAGGGCCGGCGCGTCCTCGTGCGCGCCGACCTCAACGTCCCTCTCGACGGGGAGACGATCACCGACGACGGGCGGATCCGGGCCTCGGTGCCGACGATCAGGACGCTGCTGGACAGCGGCGCCAAGATGATCGTCTGCGCCCACCTCGGCCGCCCCAAGGGTTCGCCCACCCCGAAGTACTCGCTGGCCCCCGTCGCCCGGCGGCTCTCCGAGCTGCTCGGCGAGCAGGTCGCCTTCGCCACCGACGTGGTGGGCGAGTCGGCCCGTGCGACCGTGGCGGCCCTGCAGGACGGCCAGGTCGCGCTCCTGGAGAACCTGCGCTTCGAGCCGGGTGAGGAGTCCAAGGACGACGCGGTCCGCGGGGCGTTCGCCGACAAACTGGCCGCCCTCGCCGAACTGTACGTCGGCGACGGCTTCGGCGCGGTGCACCGCAAGCACGCCAGCGTCTACGACGTGCCCAAGCGGCTTCCGCACGCGGCCGGCGGCCTGATCGTGGCCGAGGTCGAGGTGCTCAGGAAGCTCACCGAGGACCCGGCCCGGCCGTACGTCGTGGTGCTGGGCGGCGCGAAGGTCTCCGACAAGCTCGGCGTCATCGCCAACCTGCTGTCGAAGGTCGACCGGCTGCTGATCGGCGGCGGCATGGCCTACACCTTCCTGGCGGCCCAGGGCCACGAGGTCGGCCAGTCCCTGTTGCAGGAGGACCAGCTCGACCAGGTGCGCGGCTTCCTGGAGGAGGCGAGGACCCGCGGCGTCGACCTGGTGCTGCCGGTCGACGTGCTCGCCGCGACCGAGTTCGGGGCGGACGCGCCGTACGAGGTGGTCGACGCCACCGCGATCCCGGCCGACCGGCAGGGGCTCGACATCGGCCCGCGTACGCGCGAGCTGTTCGCGTCCAAGCTGGCCGACGCGCGGACCGTGTTCTGGAACGGCCCGATGGGCGTGTTCGAGTTCGACGCGTTCGCGGGCGGGACCCGCGCCGTGGCCGAGGCGCTGATCGCCTCCGAGGCGTTCACCGTCGTGGGCGGCGGCGACTCCGCCGCGGCCGTGCGCCGGCTGGGCCTGCCGGAGGACGGCTTCTCGCACATTTCCACCGGTGGCGGGGCCAGCCTCGAATACCTCGAGGGCAAGACCCTGCCCGGACTCGCAGCTCTGGAGGACTCGTGAGCCGCACGCCGCTGATCGCCGGCAACTGGAAGATGAACCTCAACCATCTCGAGGCCATCAACCTGGTCCAGAAGCTGGCGTTCTCGCTCACCGCCAAGGACTTCGACGCCGTCGAGGTCGCCGTCCTGCCGCCGTTCACCGATCTGCGCAGCGTGCAGACCCTGGTCGACGGGGACAAGCTCCAGATCGCGTACGGCGCGCAGGACCTGTCCCGTCACGACGCGGGCGCGTACACCGGGGAGATCTCCGGCACGATGCTCGCCAAGCTCGGCTGCACCTATGTGCTGGTCGGCCACTCGGAGCGGCGGCAGTACCACGGCGAGGACGAGGTCGTGTGCAACGCCAAGGTGAAGGCGGCCTACCGGCACTCGATCACGCCGATCCTGTGCGTCGGGGAAGGCCTTCCCGTCCGCCAGGCCGGCGAGCAGGTGGCCCACACCCTGGCCCAGCTCGACGGCGCGCTCGAGGGGATCACCGCCGAGCAGGCGAAGTCCCTCGTGGTCGCGTACGAGCCGGTCTGGGCGATCGGGACCGGCGAGGTCGCCACTCCGGCGGACGCGCAGGAGGTCTGCGGGGCGATCAGGACGCGACTCGCCGAGCTCTACGACGGCGAGGTGGCCGCGGCCGTCCGTATCCTTTACGGAGGATCGGTGAAGTCCGACAACATCGCCGGGATCATGGCGCAGCCCGACGTCGACGGCGCCCTCGTCGGAGGGGCCAGCCTCGACTCGGGTGAGTTCGTGAAGATCTCCCGTTTCGGCGAGATGTCGGCGGGCTGAGCCGTTTGGAGGGTGCGACTTGACAACAGGTCGTACCCTCATAGGGCAAGATTGAATCGTCACACCGCTGGTGCCGCGCGGACGCGCGGGTTATAGGAACAGGTCAACGGTGATTATCGGAATCTCCATCGCCCTCATTCTGTCGAGCGCTCTGATGGTGCTGCTCGTCCTGCTGCACAAGGGCAAGGGTGGTGGTCTCACGGACATGTTCGGCGGCGGGTTCTCGTCGTCGTTCGGCGGGTCGGCGGTGGTCGAGCGCAACCTCGACCGTCTCACGATCATCACGGGCGTGGTGTGGTTCGTCTGCATCATTGCGCTGGGCCTGCTGCTCAAGCCGTAACAACCGGTACACCGAAACCGGTCAGGCTGTAAAAAATCGGGCAGAAATGGCTTATCTGCGGCGACACGTGACATAGATTCATCTTTCCCCCGTGTCCCGCGGGGCGTGAGTGCGAGGAGTTCATTCGTGGGTAGTGGCAACGCGATCCGTGGCAGCCGAGTCGGTGCGGGCCCCATGGGGGAAGCCGAACGCGGCGAGGCGGCCCCCCGAGTGCGGGTCTCGTTCTGGTGCGCGAACATGCACGAGACGCGTCCCAGCTTCGCCAGCGACGCGGCCATCCCTGAGCACTGGGACTGCCCCCGGTGCGGGCTTCCGGCCGGTCAGGACGAGGCTAACCCGCCCGCTCCGCCGCGAAACGAGCCGTACAAGACGCACCTCGCGTACGTGAAGGAGCGTCGCAGCGACAAGGACGGTGCGCAGATCCTGGCCGAGGCCCTGGAGCGGCTGCGGTCCTCGTCGCGCCCGATCTACTAGGCCCGTCTCACGGCATACGGCGAAGGCCCCCGTTCCCCTGCGGAGCGGGGGCTTTGCCGTGCACCCGGGCTCCGGTCTCGCATGGATCATCCGTAGGAGCGGCTCCTCCAGATCCGGATCGTGACCGTGATCCGGCCCGCGTTGTCGCCCAGGCAGCGGTCGTCGTCGTTGATCCGCAGCCGGAGCGTTCCCGACCCTTTGGCCCGCAGTTTGCGATAGCTGCCCATGGCGGTGAGCGAGCGCCCCCTCTTGGCGAGGAGGGTGCCGTAGGTCTCGTCATCGTCGATCTTGCAGCCCTGGTAGATGCGGGCGTCGGTGTCCCAGTCGTAGCCGTCGGCGTCCACCCAGCCGAACCTGGCGCGGTCGACGGTCCACTCGCCGCGCACGTACTCGACGCTGTAACGGTCGCCGCGCCGCACATAGATGCCGGTGCTCTGCCATCCCGAGGTGGCGCTGACCACATACCGGTAGGAGCGGTAGCTCTGGGAGCCGGCCGTCGCCGCCTCGGCCGCGCCCGCGGGTAAGAGCGCCAGAGCCGTGGTCGCCGCGGCCGCCGCGGCCGCCGAGCGCGCCAACAATCTGCGCATGAGGGGGGTTCTCCTGTCGTGGGTGATGATGGTTTTTCTCGAATGTAAGCGCGAACCACCGCGTGATCCAGAGGCCCGGATCGCGCACCCGCTCCGGGTACGGTCAACCGGACCGAAGGGCGATGAGACGGTGGTTGACCAGAGCGAGCCGGCGTTCGATCTCGGGGAGGAAGACGGGATCGAGCAGGTCCCGGTCCGCGGCCAGGCGCTCCGACGCCTCGCGGCCCGCGTCCTCGACCAGGCGCAGGACGTCCGCCCGGCCGGCCAGGAAGCCCGCGGCGGCCGCCGCGTCGTGGGCGTCGGCGACGGAGTTCGCGAAGGCGCCGGTGTCGCGATCGAGCAGGTCCCGGAGCCCTGAGGCGCCGACCGTGAAGGCGAGCGGCCACACCAGGGTGGACAGGTCGGCGACGGAGACGGAGTGGGGCAGCAGCCAGGCGCAGCCGCCCAGGACGAGGAGGAGGAAGGCGAGCGCGGCGACGCGCCGGTGCATCGTGAGGTCGCGGAGATACATGGCCGTCAGCGGTCCGGTCCAGAGCAGGAAGTGCAGGAACGGCAGCCGGGTGAGGCCACCGGCGGTGACGTTGCCGAGCAGCGCGGTGGACACCGTCGCGTCGAGCCCGCCGTACGCGAGGGCCGCCGCCAGCACGGGGGCGTGCGCGGCGGCCCCGCGCCGGACGATCAGGGCATGCGCCCAGTACGCGAGGCAGAACGCGAGCAGCGCCAGGGGGATCGTGGCGGCGAGGGGCACCCTGTCCATATCGGGCCAGGAGTGCGCCAGCGAGCCGACGCCTCCGATGGCGATCACGGGCGGGCCGAGATCCAGCGGCGGTACGGCCGCCCTCCCGTCGGCGGGCAGGACCACGCGCCGGCCCGCCACCCGCAGGACCTGTTCCCCGCCCAGCGGCGCGGCGCGCACGACCGCCACCTCCGCCGTTCCGGAGAGGTCCATGGCGTCCAGAGATGTGCCGAGCTCCGCCACCTGGGCGGGGGACAGCAGGAGGCCGCCGTCCGGCGTCGCCGGGAACTCGACGTCTCGGGAGAGGTCGGGTCCGGCGGCGTTGTGCCGCTGCTCCCAGCGCAGCAGTGCCGTACGCAGGTATTCGGCGTGACCGGCCGTCTCCTCCGCGAGCCGGTGGCGCCAGGCGGCCAGCGGGGAACCGACCGGCCGGCCCGTCACGGCAAGCAGCGGCCAGGTCCTGGTGAGCACGTCCACGATCGTGTCGGCCCCCACCGCGACGCTGTTGCGCCCGGCGAGCACCGCCTGGCTGTAGGCGGCCTCCCTCTCGGCGGCGGCGGTGCGGAGTCGCCGGCGCACCCGTCGCTGCAGGTAGCGGCTGAGGAGCAGCCCCTGGGCGAGGCCGAACGCGGGCCAGACGAAGGGAGCGAGGGACTCGGGACGGCCCCCGAGGCGCAGGACGAGGGTCGTCACGCCGCCCACGACCAGTGGCACGAGCACGGCGGCCACTCCGCGCTCGATCACCGCCTCGGCGGCGAGGGGCGCGGCGAGGAGCGCGGGGGCGTCCACAGGATGGCCGAGTGTGACGGCCCAGGCGGAGACGTCGGCGGCGTCCAGTGCCAGCCGGTACCCGAGCCGGATCCGCCCGCCGCGCCGGAAGTACAGGAAGGCCGCCACGTCGTAGGCGCAGCAGGCGGCCCCCGCGGCGCAGGCGACGGCGGGAGGCAGAGTGCCCATGACGACGGCCATGACCACGCAGGCGACCCGGGAAGCCAGCCGTACGTTGAGGTAGACGCGCCGCAGGGTGTACGAGGCCGAGCCGGCCGCCACCTGGGTGATAGGGGGCAGATCAGCCATCGCGTGGCGGCCGCCGGGTCTTCACCCGGGTTGCCCAGGCCAGGAACCGGGAGATCTGCGGCAGCGACGGCGTGGTCTGCTCGCGATCGGGAAGCCGGCCGTCCGAGGTCATCGCCTGCAGGCGGGCGTGCCGGTTGAAGTCGCGGCGCAGCCGTTCCCACGAGCGGGACCGGGGATCGGCCCGCTCGGCCAGCCGCTCGGGCACCCCCTCGGCGAGGGCGTGGTTCACCGCGGCGTTCACCCGGCTGTGCGCCGAGACCCCGAGGCGGATCTCCTCCTCGGGGTCCTCCGGCTCGGGCACCGGACGCCCGGACGGCCGCAGTACGGCGTCGCGCAGGGCGGCGGAGTCGGCCAGTTCGCTCCTGTGATAGAAGAAGTCGGCCCCGGCCTCGCGGACCCTGCGCCGCAGAGCGCCGTTGAAGAAGTGCCCGGTGAGGACGATGACCCGGGTCTGCCGGCGGTCGCGGTGGCGCCGGACGCACTCGATGACGGAGACGCCGGGGAAGTGGTCGTCGTCCCTGCGCTCGTCGGCGGCGTCCACGAGGACCACGTCCACTCCGCGCCACCGCTCGCCCCACGCCGCCGCGGTGTCGTGGTCGAGCGCGGCGACGATCTCCACTCCGGGAGCGGCGCCGAGTATGGTCGTGATCCCCGCGCGGCTGATGTCGTCGTCGTCCACGACGACCAGCCGGAGGCCGGTGTGTGGTGTGTGCTCTGTCCCGTTCACGTCACCCCCTGGGGGACGGATGCACGCAATCTTTACCCGGTGAAGATCGGGATGGTCAAGTGTTCCCGGACATCCCCCAGGTCGGGGGGTAGGCGATGTGACGTGAGCGTGTCCTCGCGGCCCGGCGGGTTCTCCGGGGAGGGTAAGCGAGCCGGGTGTGTGATCTCGGGGACCGGATCACGCATCGTGGGCTCCTACTTTCTTCCGTGAAGGTTCGGCGAGGTTGTCACGGGAGGAAAGATGCGTGGACGCGCGGGAATTGTCACGGCGGCTCTGCTGACGGGGCTGGTGGTGTCGCTGCCGCAGGGCGCGGGCGCCCAGACCGGGGCGTCCGCCGACTGGCGGCAGGGAAAGGTCTTCGGCGGTAGCGAGGCCGCCGTCGCCGTACGCGATCGGCCGTACGGGAGCGTGGTCGGCTTCGCCACCGCCGAGTCGACCATCCGTGCCCTCTGCTATGTCGACGGCGGCAGGCAGGTCACGGGCTGGTGGCATCCGGCCAATCCCTACTGGGACCGTGTCGAGGTCGCGGCGAGCGGCGGCCGGGGGTACACCGGATACGGGTACGTCGCCGACGTGTGGCTCGACACCGGCGGCGACATCACCGCGCAGCTCAAGCCCTGCTCGTCCAGGAAGGCCGGATAGGGGGCAGATACGGGAGAACGTCGAGGACTGCGCGCCGGCACCGCACCTGATCGCCGCCGCCTTCACCCGCTGAGCGGGAGGGCAATGGTGATGTCGAGGCCGCCGCCGGCCCGGGAGGTGACCGCGATCCGTCCGCGGTGGGCGAGGGTGACCGCGCGTACGATCGACAGTCCGAGCCCCAGGCCGTCAGTACGGACGCGGGTCCCCTGCCCGTGTACGAACGGTTCCAGCAGCGTCTCCGCCTCGTCGGGCGGGATCTCGCGGCCGGTGTTGGAGATCCGCAGAACGGCGCGTCCATCCGCCGTACCGGTATCGACGACCAGCCGCCCGCCGGTCTTGTTGTAACGGACCGCGTTGTCGACCAGGTTGCTGATCATCCGTTCCAGCAAGACCGGTTCGCCGCTGACCGGCGCCGGCCGGAGCTCGGACTGTACGGCGACGTCGGCGGCTGCCAGCCGCGCCCGGGCGGCGTCGAGGGCGGCGGCAGCGGTAGCGGCCAGGTCGGCCGGTTCCCGTACTGCGAGCCCGGCCTGGCTGCGCGCCAACAGCAACAGCCCGTCCAGGACGCGCCGCATGTGATCGACGGCGTCGCGGACGTCGGCGGCCATGGTGAGCAGTTCGGCACGGCTGGGGTTCCCGTCCAGGGTCACGTCGATCGCCGTACGCGCGGTGGTCAGCGGCGTACGCAGCTCGTGGGCGGCGTTGGCGGTGAACAGTCGCTGGCTGTCCAGGATCCGGTCCCGTTCGGCCACGCCGCGCTGGATGCGGTCCAGCATGTCGTTGACCGTGCCCGCCAACGCCGACAACTCGTCGGCAGGGGTGGTGACCGGGACCCGCTCGGTGAGGTTCTCGGCCGACAGCCGCCGGGCAGTGGAGGAGATCACGCGGATCGGCCGCAGCACCCGACCGGCCACCACCCAGCTCAGCGCGGCGGCCAGGGCGGTCACCACGACGAGCGCCACACCGGCATGGGGCAGCAGCGCGGACAGGGCGTCGGCCTGCACCCGGTCGGCCAGAGCGCGCAGGTCCCCGGCCTCCGGTGGCAGCGGCTGGGGCGTGCCCGGCGGGCCAGAGCCGGTCAGATGGTAGGTGAGTAACGCGCGGCGCGGCATCAACAGGTAGGTCAACCCGGTCAGCGCGGCGCCGGCGGCCAGCACCAGGGCGGTCTGCAGCGATGCGAGCCGGGCCCGGGCGGTCAGCCGGACCATCCTGCGCCGGGCCATCCTTCAGCCGCCGACGATCCGGTAGCCGGCGCCGGTGACGGTCTCGATCAGCGGCGGGTCGCCGAGCTTGCGGCGCAGCGTGCCGACGGTGATCCGGACCGCGTTGGTGAACGGATCCGCGTGCTCGTCCCACACCTTGTCCAGCAGCGTTTCCGCGCTGACCACATCACCGTCGGCGGCCAGCAGTTGCTCAAGGACGCCGAACTCCTTGGGCGTCAGGCTCAGCAGCCGCCCGTCCCGCTCGGCCGTGCGCCGGGCCGGATCCAGGGCCACGCCGGCGGCGCGCAGCACCGGCGGGCGGGCCGGTGTGCTGCGCCGTAGCAGGGCATGCACCCGCGCGACCAGCTCGGAGAACGCGAACGGCTTGCCCAGGTAGTCGTCGGCGCCCAGCATCAGCCCGCCGACCCGGTCCTCGACGGCGTCGGACGCGGTCAGCATCAGCACCCGCGACCTGCCCGCCCGGGCGAGCCGGCGGCACACCGCGTCGCCGTGCACGAGAGGCAGGTCCCGGTCCAGGACCACCACCTCGTACGGCGTGATCTCGCACTTGTCCAGCGCACTCCGGCCGTCCAGGGCGACGTCGACGGTGAAACCGTGCTTGCGCAGCCCGGCCTGAATGTATCCGGCGAGGGGTTGCTCGTCTTCGACCAAGAGCACACGCATCCCGGAAGTATCGCAACGCCCGCATATGGAACACATATGGTCCGCCGATCGCCCGCCGATAGATGCCGGCCGGTAGATGTGATCACCCTCGAATCCCCAACGCCGAGAGGATCACAAGAAATGAGTCGTGCAAGAACGGCCGGCATGGCCGGGCTGACAGGAGCGGTACTGGCGCTGAGCCTCCCAGCACCCGCGACCGCCGCCGAGCATGCCGGCCCGAGCGCAAGCGCTGTCGCGAACTCCCGCTCGGGCTCCGGTCTGTCGTCCGTGCAGTGGAAATCCTGCCCGGCCTACTCCGACGAGGTGATCCGCAGCCTGGGCGTGACGGAGGACAAGGTCGCGGCCTTCCACTCCTTGATGAAGCGCCTGGAATGCGGGACGGTCAGCGTCCCGCAGGACCACCGTGACCCCGCCGGGCGGAAGATCGACATCGCGGTGACCCGGCTGGCCGCCACGGACGAGGCCAACCGGCTCGGCGCCGTCGCCGTCCTGCCGGGCGGGCCGGGCGGCAGTGGATATCTGGACCCGATCCTGCGGGTCACGCTCAGGAACGCTGAGATGGCCGAGCTGAACGAGCGGTACGACATCATCGGCTTCGACCCGCGCGGGGTCGGGTACAGCACCAAGGTCGCCTGCGAGCCCGGCCCGAGAGGCCCGGACAAACCGGGCCCGTTGACCAAGGAGTCGGCCAGGAAGATCTACGACGCCCAGGTCGCGGCCAACCTGAAGTGCGCGAACTCCAACCCGGACTTCCTTGGGCAGCTCACCACCGACACGGTGGCCAGGGATCTGGACCAGGTACGGACCGCGCTGGGCGACCGTACGCTCAACCTGCTCGGTCTCTCCTGGGGCACCTATCTGGGCGCGGCGTACCGGAGCCTGTTCCCCACGCACACCGGACGGGTCTTCCTGGACAGCCCGGCTCCGCCGTGGACCCGTCTTGACCGGCACATCGAGGAGAGCGCGGCGGCGGTCGAGCGCAACTTCGGGCGGATGGCCGCCTGGTTGGCCCGCGGTGAGGCGACCTACGGCCTGGGCGCCACCGCCAAGCAGGTGCGCAAGCAGGTGGTGAAGCTGGTCCGCGACTACGACAAGAGCCCGAAGACCTACACCGACCTGCCGCTGCCGATCGACGGCTCGGCCGTCGCCGACCTGGCCAGGCGCAACTCGACCGAGTGGGCGCGCGCGGGCAAGGCCCTCTCCGAGCTGCGGACGGCGACCGGGACCACCGCCCCGCCCACCGTCAAGGAGCTGCTCGGCGCCCCGATGGGGGCGCCTGTGCCCGGCGCGCCCGAAATGACGAACGCGACCATGAACTGGGCGGTCACGTGCAACGAGGACGGCAGCCGACCGAGTTTCGACACCACCTGGCATGACTACCGGCGGCTCCAGAAGCGCTTTGCGGCGACCGGCCGCTCCTGGGGCATGACCGCGCTGTGTTCCGGCTGGCCGCTGCCGGTGCAGCAGGCCACGTTGAAGCGGGGCAGCGGGTCGCTGGTGCTGGCCGCGCACCTGTACGAGTACATGTCGGTCTATGACTGGGCGCTGCAGACGCGGCGCGCCGTCGGCGGCACCGTCTACACGATCGCCGACGACGTGCACGTGTCGGCCACCCGGGTTCCCGAGTGCGCCGCCGACCTGGTGAAGTACTTCGAAACGGGCCGGATCGACAGCGGTTGCGAGGGCAGCGGAACCCCGAACTGACGGGGCGCCCGCTTGGGCGCCCCGCGACGGCGGAGGCGTCAGGCGGAGCCGTTGTCCGCGACGCATTCGCCGTCGACGAACGTCATCCGTACGCGGGTGGTCCAGATGTCCTGCGGATCGAGGGTGAAGGGATCCCGGTCGAGCACGACGAGGTCGGCCGGGCGGCCCTCCTCGATCACCCCGGCGGGCGAGCGGTTCAACCAGGCCGATCCGGCCGTGTACGCGGTCAGGACGGTCCGCAGGTCGATGCTCTGGCCGGGGAGGAACGGCGTCTGCGCGGTCGGGTACGACGCGTGGACCGAACTTCCCGGCTCGGTCCGGTTGACGGCCACGTGCACGGCCTGCAGCGGGTCGGCGGAGGAGACCGGCCAGTCCGACCCGGCGGCCAGCCGCGTGCCGTGCCGTACGAGATCGGCGAAGGGGTACTGCCACGACGAGCGCTCCTCGCCGAGGTAGGGGATGCACAGCTCGTCCATCTGCGCGTGGTGGGTGGCCCACAGCGGCTGGAGGTTGGCGGTCACCCCGAGCGCGGCGAAGCGCGGCACGTCCTCGGGGGTGACGATCTGCAGGTGGGCGATGTGGTGCCGGTTCTCCGGCGCGGTGCCCGCGAGCGCGTCCAGGGCCTCCCGCACGGCGCGCTCGCCGATGGCGTGGAAGTGCACCTGGAACCCGTGGGCGTCGAGCTCCCTGACGTACCCCTTGAGGAGACCGGGGTCCACGTACGACAGCCCGGTCCCGCCGCAGCGGCAGTAGGGCTCGATGACGGCGGCGGTGAAGTTCTCCGCGATGCCGTCCTGCATGATCTTCACGGAGGTGGCGCGGAAGCGGTCCAGGCCCTCCGCGGCGGCCCGCCGCTCGACCAGCTCGGGGATCTGCTCGGCCCCCCGCGTACGGTCCCACCACAGGGCGCCCACCACGCGGGCCTTGAGGCGGCCGCTCGACGCGGCGGACAGGTAGGCGGGCAGCTGGTCGTCGGAGCCCGCGTACGAGCCGACGATGGCGTCCTGCCAGCCGGTGATGCCCAGGGAGAACAGGTACTGCTGGGCCTCCAGCAGGGCCGCCTCGGCGTCGGCGGCGGTCGGGCGCGGCGTGAGCAGGCCGACGAGGTCCATCGCCCCCTCGTGCAGCACGCCGCTGGGGGTGCCGTCGGGGTCGCGCTCGATCCGGCCGTCGGCGGGGTCGGGCGTGTCCTTGGTGATCCCCGCCAGTTCGAGCGCGCGCGTGTTGACCCACGCGGCGTGGTGGTCGCGCTGGATCAGGTACGCCGGGCGGTCGAGGAAGTCGAGCTGGGTGCGATGGGGGAGCCCGCCGGGGAAGGCCGCCATGTCCCAGCCGCCACCGCTGACCCACGTCTTCTCCGGATGCGCCGCGGCGAACGACGCGATGTGCGCCAGATACTCATCGAGTCCGTAGATTTCCGCCAGGTCGCACGCGGCCCGCTCCAGTCCCGCCTGGACCGGATGGATGTGGGCGTCGACGAACCCCGGGGTCAGCAGCCCGCCGCGCAGGTCCACGGGTTCCGCGGCGGGCGAGAGCCGTACGAGATCGGACTCGGCGCCGACGGCGGCGATGACGCCGTCGCGGACGAGCACCGCCTCGGCGAAGCCCTCGGGGGTGAGGACCCGGCCGCCGCGAAACAGGATGTGGGAGCTCACGAAGCCGCCCTTTCTTCATCGGTTGTTCCACGTCACCCGCGCCGACGTGGTGGCGAACACGGTATCCGCGCGCCCGGCACGCGCCGGAACGCGCGGCGCGTCAGTGGCCGGTGATCCGGTCGGCGACGCGGGCGAGCACGGAGGTCCGGGTCATGCCCTTGGCCTCACGGGCGTCGGCGATGCGGTACAGGCGGTACATGGAGTGGACGCCGAGCCAGCGCAGCGGCTCCGGCTCCCAGGCGCGGACACGGCGGTCCACCCAGGGCAGGCCGGTGAGCGGCGTCTCCCGCCCGAGCACCAGGTCGCGGAGGGTACGCCCGGCCAGGTTGGTCGTCGTCACGCCGTGCCCGGTGTACCCGCCCGCCCATCCGAGGCCGCTCGCGCGGTCCAGGCCCACCGTGGCGCACCAGTCGCGCGGCACGCCGAGCACGCCCGACCACGCGTGCGCCACCCGGGAGGAGGCGACGGCGGGGAAGAACGACGTCAGCAGGTTCCACAGCGCGTCCACGGTCCAGTCGTGCGTGTGCCCGCGGTCGTCCACGCGGGAGCCGTACAGGTAGGGCCGGCCACGCCCGCCGAAGGCGATGCGGTCGTCGGCGGTGCGCTGCGCGTACATGTAGTAGTGCGCCATGTCGCCGAGCAGCTCGCGCCGCTCCCAGCCGATCGCCTCCCACACCTCGGCGCCCAGCGGCTCGGTGACGATCAGCGAGCTGTTCATCGGGAGCCAGTCGCGGTGGTGGCCGGGCACCGTCGCGGTGAACCCCTCGGTGCAGCGCAGGACATGTGCCGCCCTCACCGTGCCGTACGGCGTGACCGCCCGGCCGGGCGCGATCGTGGTCACCGGGGTCCCCTCGTAGAGCTCGACGCCGAGGGCGCGTACGGTCTCCGCCAGCCCGCGAGCGAGCTTGGCGGGCTGGATCCTGGCACAGTGCGGGCTCCAGGTGGCGCCGGCCGCCCCGGAGACGCGCAGCCGCTCGTCCATCTCGGCGGGGGAGAGCAGCCGGACGTCCTCCTCGGTCCAGCCCCACTCCCGCTGCCCGGCCAGCTCCTCGCGCAGCCGGGCCTCCTGCGCGGGGCCGCGCGCGACGTTGAACAGCCCGCCCTTGACGATGTCGGCGTCGATGCCCTCGTCCGCGCAGACCGCGATGACCTCGTCGATCGCGGCGAACATCTCCCGCTGCAGCCGCTGGGTGGCGTCCCGCCCGTGGGTCCTGGCGTAACGTTCCGGCGATCCCGCGAGCGCGCCGGTCAGCCAGCCGCCGTTGCGCCCGGACGCGCCGAAGCCGGCGAACTCCTTCTCCAGGACGGCCACCCGCAGCGACGGGTCGGCCTTCTTCAGGTAGTAGGCGGTCCAGAGTCCCGTGTAACCGCCCCCGACGATCGCGACGTCCGCCTCCCGGTCCCCGTCAAGAGGGGCGCCCGGCGCGGGAATCCCGAGGGATCGGAACCAGAAAGACACATCACCGTTGACGAAATCTGAGGACAGCGGAGCGTTCATGAGCTATATCCTGCTATATCCGTACTACTTGGTGAACCTCGCCACGGAAGCCGTGGCGAAAAGCCGCTTTACATGCCGATAACGTCGGTCATGACAGGATTCGCCAGGATGAAACGGTCGGCACACCTCCGTGTAGCAATCACGTAACAGATCTACGACAGGATTGCCTCAGTGACGGAGGGAGCGGTACCGATGGGGTTCTTGCGGATTCGAACGACGGTGGACGAGCGGCCCGGGCGGCTGGCCTCGCTGGCCACGGCGCTGGCCGAGAAGGGCGGCAACATCCTCGGCCTGTCCGTCCAGCCGGACACGGACGGCACGGTCGATGAGTTCGTCGCCGAGATCCCCGCCTCCGCCGAGAGCGTACGCGAGGCCCTCGAGGCCGTCGGCGGACGCAGAGTCCAGGTTGTGACCGCGACCGCCCATGACCTCACCGACGAGCCCACCCGCGTGCTGCTGCTCGCCGCCCGCCTGCGCTCCATGCCGTGGCGGCTGCCGGAGATCCTCCGCGAGCTGCTGCGGGCCGACGACGCCCGCTGGGTCTACGGCGCGGACCTCTCCGACCTGCCCGACCCGACCCTGCTCACCGTGCCCGTGGCCCCCCGGCGCGCGATCCGGCTGCGCCGCGTGGAGCTGCCGTTCACGCTCACCGAGGCGGCCCGCGCCGCCGCGCTCGTACGGCTCGCGCAGCCTCCGGTCGAGGCGCAGAGCGCCGAGCGGCCGGTACGGCTCGGCGACGGGTCCGAGGCCGTCATCAGGCCGCTGACGTCGCTCTACCGGGAAGCCGTCCGCGACCTGCACGAGCGCTGCTCGCCCGAGTCCCGCAGGTTCCGCTACTTCACCGCCATGCCGTCGCTGCCGCCGCGGGTGTTCGAGCGCCTCTGCGACCGCAACCACGGCCACTCCATCGTCGCCGGGCACGACGGCCAGGTGGTCGCCATGGCCAACCTGGTGTTCACCCCCGACCCCGGGATCGCCGAGATGGCCTTCCTCGTCGAGGACCGCTGGCAGGGACGGGGCCTCGGCCGCGTGCTCGGCCGGATGCTCCTGGAGGAGGCGCGCGACCTCGGTTTCGCGGAGGTCAGGGCGTCCTTCCTCTCCGACAACGCCCGCATGCGCAGGCTGCTGCTCTCCCTCGGCGCCACGCTCGCCTACACCGAGGACCCCGGTGTGGTCGAGGCGCGGATCGCCGTGGGCGTGATGGCGACGGCATCCCCGAGCTGATCCCATCACGGTGAATCATCCCGGCTCGCGGCAGCTCAGGGGGCCGCGGGCCGGGATGGTCGCTTCCGCCGGCCGTTGACCCGCTCCGCGGGATGACCGGCCGTCGCCTGCCTCAGCCGCGCCGTCGCCCAGCCTCAGTCGCGCCGTGGCCTGCCTCAGTCGCGCCGTCGGCGCCCGAAGGCATAGGCCATGTTGACGGCCACGATGCCGGCCCACGCGACCATCATGCCGGGCATCCCGCCGGTGGCCCCGGCCGCCGCCGTCAGCGGGATGGCGATGCCGAGGGAGCCGAGGGCCAGCCCGAGGCCACGCTTGCGCTCCTGCTGTTCCTCCCACGCCGTGTGCCGCGCGTCCGGAAGCCTGCTGTCGGCCTCCGCCTTCACCCGCTGCGCGATGGCGGTCTCGATCCGGTCGAGGAAAGCGTCCGTCAGGGCGGGCTCATATTCGGGACCCAGATCGCGGCGCGCCTCGATGGTCGCGCGCAGCTCGTCACGGGGTAGGGAGGCATCCGGCATACGACTAATGTGCCAGATTTCTCCGGGCTTCGCGTCTTCCGGCGACGCGGATCGCGGGTAGGGACCGGACGTGGACCTCAACGCGGCCGCCGACCGGCTGTACGGGCTTCCTCCCGACGATTTCACCGCCGCGCGCGACGCCCTGGCGAAGGAGATCAAAGCCGCGGGGGACGGCCGCCTGGCCCGCGACATCGGGAAGCTGCGCCGTCCCACGGTCGTGGCCTGGGCGATCAACCAGGCGTCCCGGCGCCATCTGGAGGAGCTCGGAGAGCTGCTCGACCTCGGGGAGCGGCTGCGCGCGGCCTGGTACGCGCAGGACGCGGCGGCGCTCTCGGAGCTGACCGGCAGGCGCTCCGAGCTGACGGGCCGGCTGTCCCGGCTCATCGCCGGCGACGCCGAGAGGGAAGGCCGGCGGCTCACGGCGCTCCCGGAGGTCGAGCAGACCCTCGACGCCGCGATCGTCGACGCCGACGCCGCCGAGCGGGTACGGAGCGGCCACCTCGTCACCGCACTGAGCTACAGCGGCTTCGCCCCCGCCCCCACGCCCCGGCCGTCCCGTACGGGGACCGGGGAGCGCCCCGGGGCCCGGCGCGGAGGACGGGCCCGTGAGCGCGAACGGGAACCGGAACGGCGAGCCGCGGGCGGCCGCGCGGAGGACCGGCGGGACACGGAGCGGGAACGGGAGCGGAGAGACAGGGAACGGCGGGAGCGGGAACGCCGGGCCGAGCGGCTGCGACGCGCGGCCGACGACGCCGGACGCGCCGCCGCCGAGGCGGAGCGGAGCCACGCCGAGTGGGCCGCCGAGCTGGAGACGGCCGTGCGGGAACGCGACCGGCTGGCGGCCGAGGTCGCCGTCCTGCGGGACAGGCTCGACACGGCCGCGGAGCGGCTGGGCGCGGCCGAGCAGCGCCTGCGGGTGACGGAGAGGGACGAGGCGGCCGCCGCGAAAGCCGCCGCCGGCGCCCGCGACGAGGCCACCCGCGCCCGCGCCGCCCTTGAGGACTGAGAGCGAGGCCGGCCGCCCGTGCACGGTGCCGCCCCGGGGGCCTCACGGTCTGCCGACCGCGCACGGCACCGCCGCCCCCGTCAAGGGGAGGCGATGCGCCCGAGGCCGGGCGGGATCTTGCCTGCGGCGGCCCGGTCGAGCAGGAACAGCGTGCGCTGGCGGCCACGGGCACCGGCCGCCGGGACCTGGATCGGGCCCGCGCCGGACAGGGCCAGGTGGACGGCCTGCGCCTTCTCCGCCCCAGCGGCGACGATCCACACCTCGCGCGCGGCCCGGATCGCGGGGAACGTGAGCGACAGGCGGGTCGGCGGCGGCTTCGGAGAGCCGTGCACCGCGACCACCGTGCGGTCCTCCTCGTAGAGGGCGGGCTGCCCGGGGAACAGCGACGCGACGTGGCTGTCCGGGCCCATGCCGAGCAGCAGCACGTCGAACGACGGCACCGGGCCGTGGTCCTCGGGCCTGGCGGCCTTCTCCAACTCGGCGGCGTAGACCTCGGCCGCCTCCTCCGCGGTCAGGCCGGAGTCCGGGGACGGCATGGCGTGCACGCGTGCCGGATCCACGTCCACGTGGTCGAGCAGGGCCGTACGCGCGCCGGTCTCGTTGCGCTCGGGATCGCCGGTGGGAAGGAAACGCTCGTCCCCCCACCACACGTCCAGGGCGCGCCAGTCGATGGCGTCGCGCGCGGCCGTTCCGGCGACCGCCGCGAGCGTCGCGATGCCGACGCTTCCGCCGGTCAGCACGACGTGGGCCGACCCGCGGGCCGCCTGGGTGTCGGCCAGGCGGGTGATCAGGCGGGCCGCCACGGCCTGGGCGAGCACGTTGGCGTCGCGGTGGACGATGACGTTCGGAACAGTCACGGCGTCTTCTTCTCCATCAGGACGTCGGGGACTTCGCCAGCCACTGGATCGCCGCCCCGTAGGTGTCGTCCGGGTCGAGGCGGCGCAGTTCCTCGGCGAGTAGTTCGGCGGTCGGCCTGCGAGCGAGGGCGACCCGCCGGTCCGGCTGACCCGGCCGGGACAGCGTCGCCAGCCGGGCGTCCGTCCTGGCGATCTTCAGGTCGCCGTCGGCGAGCGTGAGCCGTACCTCGGTGAGACCCGGCCCGTCGCTCTCGGCGAGCTTCATCGGGATGCCGAGCCGCTCGGACAGCCACGCCGCCAGCAGCGGCGCGCTCGGGTTGCCCGCGGCGCCCGACACGACGCCGGACCGCACCGGCCCGGTCGGCCGGTCGAACGCGGCGGCCAGCAGGCTGCGCCACGACGTCAACCGCGTCCACGCGAGATCGGTGTCGCCGGGCAGATAGCCCGCGTGGCGGCCGCCGATCGCCGCCACGGCGTCGCGTGCCGCCCGGGCGTCGGTGATCCGGCGGGTGGCGAGCTGGCCGACGGCGTCCCGCGCCGGTACGGCGGGCGAGTCGCCCGGCCACCACGCCACGACGGGCGTGTCGGTCAGCAGCAGCGGGCTGATGACCGAGTCGGCGTGCTCGGTGAGCCGGCCGTACAGGCGGAGCAGGACGACCTCGCCCGGGGACGACTCGCCCATCCGCACCTCGGCGTCGAGCCGGTCGGGTTCGTAGGGGTCGCGCTTGATGACCGTCAGCACGCGGGACGGATGCTCACGCGCGGCCTCGGTGGCCGCCCGGACGGCGTCGTACTGGCCGGCCTCGTCGCACACCACGACCAGGGTGAGGACCATGCCCACCGCGGGAGCGCCCATCTGGTGGCGCAGCTGGGTGAGCGTCGCGGAGATCTTCGAGGCCGTCGTGTCGGTCAGGTTGAAGGTGGTCACGGCGCTTTCCGTTCACTCACAGCCGACGCCAGACACGCCCGTCACGGGCCATCATGGCGTCGGCGGACGGCGGGCCCCAGGTGCCCGCGGGATAGCCCTCCGGACGGCCCGAGGCCGCCCAGTGCTCCTCGATGGGATCGAGGATCATCCAGGACAGCTCGACCTCCGCCTGGTGCGGGAACAGGGGCGGGTCCCCGATGAGGACGTCGAGCAGCAGCCGCTCGTACGCCTCGGGGGAGGACTCCATGAACGACTCCCCGTAGGCGAAGTCCATGCTGACGTCTCTGACCTCCATGGCCGTGCCCGGCACCTTCGAGCCGAAACGCACGGTGATCCCCTCGTCCGGCTGGACGCGGATGACCAGGGCGTTCTGCCCGAGGATCTCGGTGTCGGTCGAGCTGAACGGCAGGTGCGGCGCCCGCTGGAAGACGACCGCCACCTCCGTGACCCGGCGGCCGAGACGCTTGCCCGCCCGCAGGTAGAAGGGGACGCCCGCCCAACGGCGGTTGGCCACCTCCAGCCTGATGGCGGCATACGTGTCGGTGATCGAGTCCGGCGGGATGCCGTCCTCCTCCAGGTAGCCGACGACCGGCTCGCCGCCCTGCCAGCCCGCGGTGTACTGGCCGCGGGCGGTGCCGAGCGACAGGTCCGCCGGCAGCCGGACCGACCGGAGCACCTTCTCCTTCTCGCGGCGCAGCGAGTCGGCGTCGAAGGACGTCGGATCCTCCATCGCGACCAGGGCGAGGAGCTGCAGCAGGTGGTTCTGGATCACGTCACGGGCCGCGCCGATGCCGTCGTAGTATCCGGCCCTGCCGCCGATGCCGATGTCCTCGGCCATCGTGATCTGGACGTGGTCCACGTAGCCGCGGTTCCAGATCGGCTCGTACAGCGTGTTGGCGAACCGCAGGGCCAGGATGTTCTGGACGGTCTCCTTGCCGAGGTAGTGGTCGATGCGGAAGACCGACTTCTCGGGGAACACGCCGCTGGTGATCGCGTTGAGCTCGCGCGCGCTCTTCAGGTCGTGGCCGAACGGCTTCTCGATGACCACCCGGCGCCAGACCCCCTCGGGCGCGTTGGCGAGGTTGGTCCGCTTGAGCTGCTCCACCACGACGGGGAAGAACTTCGGCGGCACCGAGAGGTAGAACGCGTAGTTGCCGCCGGTGCCGCGCGTCTCGTCGATCTCCTTGAGCATCATCGCGAGCACGTCGAAGGCGCCGTCGTCGTGGAACTCGCCGGGGCAGAAGTGGATGCCCTCGGCGATCTGCCGCCATACCTCCTCGCGGAACGGCGTACGCGCGTGCTCCTTCACCGCCTCGTACGTGACCTGGGCGAAGTCCTCGTGCGCCCAGTCGCGGCGGGCGAAGCCGACCAGGGAGAAGCCCGGGGGCAGCAGGCCCCGGTTGCCCAGGTCGTAGATCGCGGGAAGCAGCTTCTTCTTCGCCAGGTCGCCGGTGACGCCGAAGAGGACGAGCACGCACGGGCCGGCCACGCGGGGCAGCCGTTTGTCGCGCGGGTCCCGCAGCGGGTTCTCCGCGCTCATGTCCTCCACCGACAGGCCGAGCGCGGCCTCCAGGTCGCGCTGCTCCGGCGTCACCTCCGGGCCGGCCCCCGCCGGGACGTCGCGCGTCCCGGCGGGGGTCTCCGCCGTCTCGGTGGGGTGGTTGTCCCGCTCACCCATCGGACCTCCTCGCCTCCCGGCTCGTCGCCAGCGGCGTGTTCATGGTCAGAGTTCCTCGGCCACGGACAGCAGGTGCTTGACGCCCGCCACGCGGTCGGTGAGGTGCAGGCGCACGGCGGGCCGGCCCCGCGACGCCAGCGCGCCGAAGTCGCCCAGGGCCTGGGCGAGCTGCAGCCTGCCCAGGGTGTACGGCTTGCCCGGCACCTCGACGTCCTCGGTGACCGCGCCGGTGATCTGCAGGAACACGCCCGCCTGCGGACCGCCCTTGTGGAACTGGCCGGTCGAGTGGAGGAAGCGCGGTCCCCAGCCGAAGGTCACCGCGTGGTCGGTGCGGTAGTCGAGCAGCGCCCGGAGCGTCGCCGGGTCGGCGGCCGCCCACGCCTCGGTCAGCTCCTCGAACGAGGCGTCACCGACCCGGGCGGCGTCGAACGCGGCCTCCCGGTCCAGGTACGCCATGATCGCGAGGTAGCCGCGCTTCGGGACCGCTCGCAGCAGCGCGGTCAGCACGTCCGCCAGGTTCTTCGGGTCGCCGGGCACGTCGCCGTAGATCTCGACCGGGCCGTCCGTCAGGAACGGCGTGCCGGTCGGCAGCGGCCCGTCGCCCGCCTCCTGGAGGATCCGGGTGGTGTTCTCCTTGGACTCGGCCACGTTCGGCTGGTTGAACGGGTCGATCCCGAGCGCCCGGCCGGCGATCGCCGTGGCGTACTCCCAGACCAGGAACTGCGCGCCCAGCGGGCCGTCGACCGACGTGCCGCCGTCCGGGCCGATGTGCACCAGGAACTGGTCGTCGGCCTCGGCCGCCTCGGCGCCGACGACGGGCAGGATGCCCTTGCCCGACTTGCCGGTCGACTCGGCGACGAGCTGCTCGATCCAGTCGGGCAGCCCGTTGATGTCGGTCATGCTGTCACGCAGGACCATCTTGTCGCGTCCGGCGAGGGCCTCGGAGCCGAGTAGCACGCCCAGGTCGAGACCCGGGTTGCCGTCGCTGTCCGCGAGCCGGGGGACCACCGCCGCCGCGTCGTCGAGCAGCCGCCCGACGTCGGCGCCCGCCAGCGCGCTGGGCACCAGCCCGAAGGCGCTGAGCGCGCTGTAGCGGCCCCCGACGTTCGGGTCGGCCAGGACGACCTGGTACCCCGAGTCGATGGCCGTCTGCTCCAGCGGGGAGCCCGGGTCGGTGACCACGACGATGCGGTCGGCCGGGTCGATCCCGGCGTCACGGAACGCCTTCTCGTAGATCCGGCGGTGGCTGTCGGTCTCGATCGTGCCGCCGCTCTTGCTGGCGACGACCACGAGCGTGCGGTCCAGCCGGTCGTTCAGCGCCCGCCGCACCTGCCCGGGGTCGGTGGTGTCGAGCACGGTCAGCGGCACGTCCTCGGTCGCGCAGATCACCTCGGGGGCCAGCGACGAGCCGCCCATCCCGGCCAGCACGATGTGATCGAGGCCCTCCGCGCGCGCCATCTCGACGAGCTTGGTGATCTCGGGCAGCAGTTCCCTGCTGGTCAGGGGGAGGTTCAGCCAGCCGAGGCGGGTGGCCGCCTCGGCCCTGGCCTCCGGCCCCCACAGGCCGGGGTCGCCGGCGGCGAGCGCCGCCGGCACCCCCTCGGCGACCAGCTTCTCCCGGAGGGCGTGTACGGCCTCCGGCTCCTGGCCGAGCGTTACCTCGATGGTCATCTCAGGCCTTCCCGAGCTCGGCGGCCACGGTCTCCAGGAGCTCCTTCCAGGAGACCTCGAACTTCTCCACGCCTTCGTCCTCGAGCGCCCGCACGACGTCGTCGTAGTCGACGCCGACCTCCTTGAGCGCCGCCATCGTGTTCCACGCCTGCTCGTAGAACGGCCGTACGGTGTCGCCCGAGATCTTCCCGTGGTCGGCGACCGCGTCCAGCGTCTTCTCCGGCATCGTGTTGACCGTGCCCGCGGTGACGAGCTGGTCGACGTACAGCGTGTCCGGGTAGTCGGGGTTCTTGACGCCGGTCGAGGCCCACAGCGGACGCTGCGGCCGGGCACCCGCCGCGCGCAGCGCCTGCCAGCGCGGGCTCGCCATGACCTCCTCGAACGCGGCGAACGCGAGCCGCGCGTTGGCCACGGCGGCCCGGCCCTTCAGCGCGATCGCCTCGGGCGTGCCGATCCCGTCCAGGCGGGCGTCGATCTCGGTGTCGACGCGGCTGACGAAGAACGACGCCACCGACTCGATGGTGGCGAGGTTGACGCCGTTCGCCCTGGCCTTCTCCAGGCCCTCAAGCCAGGCGTCCATGACCGCGCGGTACCGCTCGAGGGAGAAGATCAGCGTGACGTTGACGCTGATGCCCTCCGCGACGCACTGGGTGATCGCGGGCAGGCCCTCGACGGTCGCGGGGATCTTGATGAACAGGTTGGGCCGGTCGACCAGCCACCACAGCGCGCGCGCCTCGGCGATGGTCTTCTCCGTCTCCCTGGCCAGCCGCGGGTCGACCTCGATGGAGACCCGGCCGTCCACGCCGTTGGTGGCGTTGAAGACCGGCCGCAGCACGTCGGCGGCCCAGCGGATGTCGAAGGTCGTGATCGCCCGGACCGCCTCCTCGACCGTGACGCCACGCACCTTGAGGTCGTGCAACTGCGCGGCGTACGCGTCGCCCTTGCTCAGGGCGCCCGCGAAGATCGTGGGGTTGGACGTGACACCCACGACCTGCTTGTCGCGGATCAGGGCGGCCAGATTGCCGGTGCGCAGCCGGTCACGGCTGATGTCGTCCAGCCAGATCGACACACCGGCTGCGGTGAGGCGCTTCAGGTTCTCGCTCATGATCTCCTCAGTTTCCGGTCGTCTCGCCCTTGTCGGCCCCTGTCTTGGCGAGGCTCGCCCTGGCGGCGGCCACCACCCGGTCCGCGGTCAGGCCGAACTGCTCGAAGATGGTCTTGTACGGCGCGGAGGCGCCGAAGTGCTCAAGACTCAGCACTTCCCCTTCATCACCGACGAACTCGCGCCAGCCGAGGGAGATTCCCGCCTCGACGGCGACCCGGGCGCGGACCGCCGGGGGCAGCACGGACTGCTGGTAGGCGGCGTCCTGGGCGCGGAACCATTCCACGCACGGCATCGACACGACCCGGGTCGGGACGCCCTGCTCCTCAAGGATCCTGCGGGCGCCGACGGCCAGCTCGACCTCGCTGCCCGTACCGATGATCACGACGGAGGGCTGGCCGGTGGAGGCCTCCTCCAGGATGTAGCCGCCGCGCGCGACGCGGGCGGCGTCGCCCGTGCCCTCGTACACCGGCAGGTTCTGCCGGGTCAGCGCGAGAGCCGCGGGACGGTCGTCGTGCTCCAGGATCGCCTTCCAGGCCGCCGCCGTCTCGTTCGCGTCGGCCGGTCGTACGACGTCGAGGCCCGGGATGGCGCGCAGCGACCACAGGTGCTCGATCGGCTGGTGGGTGGGGCCGTCCTCGCCGAGGCCGATGGAGTCGTGCGTCCACACGTACGTCACCGGCAGCTTCATCAGCGCGGCGAGCCGTACGGCCGGGCGCATGTAGTCGCTGAAGACCAGGAACGTGCCACCGTACGGGCGGGTGCCGTTGTGCAGGGCGATGCCGTTGAGGATGGCGCCCATGCCGTGCTCGCGGATGCCGAAGTGCAGCGTGCGGCCGTAGCGGTTGCCCGGGAACTCGCGGGTCTGGTACTCGTCCGGAATGAAGGACGGCTCGCCCTTCATGGTGGTGTTGTTGGACTCGGCGAGGTCGGCGGAACCGCCCCACAGCTCGGGCAGCACCGGCGCGAGGGCGCTCAGCACCTCACCGGACGCCTTGCGGGTCGCGATCGACGCGCCGGTCTCGAACGTGGGCAGCGCGTTGTACCAGCCGTTCGGCAGCCGGCGGGCCGAGATCCGGTCGAACAGCTCGGCGCGCTCGGGGTTGTCCACCCGCCAGCTGTGGTAGGTCTTGTCCCACTCGGAGCGGGCCTCGCGGCCGCGCTTCACGACCTCCCTGGAGTGGTTCAGGACGTCGGCCGGTACCTGGAAGGTCTGCTCCGGGTCCAGGCCGAGCACCCGCTTGGTGGCGGCCACCTCGTCCTCGCCCAGGGCCGCTCCGTGGATCTTCCCGGTGTTCTGCTTGCCCGGCGACGGCCAGCCGATGATCGTGCGCAGCTTGATGAACGTCGGCCGCTCGGTGTCCGCGCGCGCCTCCTCCAGCGCGTCGTACAGCGCCTGGACGTCCTCCTTGTACTCGCCGGTGGCGGTCCAGTCGACCTCGAGGACCTGCCAGCCGTACGCCTCGTAGCGCTTGGAGATGTCCTCGGAGAGGGCGATCTGCGTGTCGTCCTCGATGGAGATGTGGTTGGAGTCGAAGACGACGACGAGGTTGCCCAGCTTCTGGTGGCCGGCGAGCGCACTGACCTCGTGGCTGATGCCCTCCTCGATGTCGCCTTCGGAGGCGAAGCACCAGATCATGTGGTCGAACGGGGACGTGCCGGGGGCGGCCTCGGGGTCGAACAGGCCGCGCTCGCGCCGGGCGGCCATGGCCATGCCGACGGCGTTGCCCAGGCCCTGGCCCAGCGGGCCGGTGGTCGTCTCCACACCCACGGTGTGGCCGTACTCCGGGTGGCCGGGGGTGAGGCTGCCCCACTGGCGGAGCGCCTTCAGGTCCTCCAGTCGCAGGCCGTAGCCCGACAGGTACAGCTGGATGTAGAGCGTCAGGCTGCTGTGACCGCAGGAGAGGACGAACCGGTCCCGGCCCACCCACTTCGCGTCGGACGGGTCGTGCCGCATGACTCGCTGGAAGAGGAGGTAGGCCGCGGGGGCCAGACTCATCGCCGTTCCGGGGTGACCCGAGCCCGCCTTCTCGACCGCGTCCATCGCCAGTGCTCGCACCACGTCGACTGCTCGCCGGTCGAGGTCGGTCCACTCAAGGCTTGCGCTGCTCAACTGCTCGATCCCCTCTAGTTCATTGCGCCGGTTTTGGCATTTCCCGCCCACACCGGACCCTAACGGGTCGGGGGTCCTACCGTTCGGTAGACCACCACCGCACCGGCCGCCCGGCGCCCTGAGCGGCGGCGTTCTCATGGGTGTCCGGACGCGTCGCTTCCGGCCCCAGTTCAGGGACCACCGGCTCTCCCGACTACAGTGAGTCCACAAGTGCCTGGCTGCTGCCCGGAGATCCGCTCAATTCAGAGGTTACGCGTTGACCCCGCACGTGCTGGAAGCGCCTTGACGGTGCTGACGAAGATGGAATCGGTGCCCCCGCTCGGAACGGCGGTGGCGACCGCGCCGCGCTCCCTGGGCGCGCTTGTCCGCGCGTACGTCGCGCTCACCAAGCCGCGGATCATCGAGCTGCTGCTGATCACGACCCTTCCCGTCATGTTCCTCGCCGCGCGCGGCCTGCCGCCGCTGTGGACGGCCATCGCGACGATGGTCTTCGGTACCCTGTCCGCGGGTAGCGCCAACGTGCTGAACTGCTACATCGACCGGGACATCGACAAGACCATGCGGCGCACCCGCCGCCGTCCGCTGGCCAAGTCCGAGGTCTCCCCGATGGGTGCGCTGGTCTTCGGCGTGGCCCTGGGCGTGGCCTCCACGGTGGGTCTCGGCCTCACGGTGAACTGGCTCGCCGCCGCGTTGTCGCTGGGCGCGATCCTGTTCTACGTCCTCGTCTACTCGATGGTGCTCAAGCGGCGCACCGTGCAGAACATCGTCTGGGGCGGCATCGCGGGCTGCATGCCCGTGCTGATCGGCTGGGCCGGCATCACCGGCAGCCTCTCCTGGGCTCCCGTCGTCCTGTTCGGCGTGGTGTTCTTCTGGACGCCGCCGCACACGTGGACGCTGGCCATGCGCTACCGCGAGGACTACGCCTCGGTCGACGTGCCCATGCTGCCCGTCGTCGCGACCGAGCGCCGGGTGATCCGCGAGGTGATCGCCTACACCTGGGCCACCGTGCTCTGCTCGATGTTGCTGTGGCCCGTCGCCGGGACCTCGCTGCTCTACCCGATCGTCGCCGCCGTCCTGGGCGCGGCCTGCCTGTGGGAGGTCTACCGCCTGCTCGGCCGGCTAAACGCGGGCAAGACCGGCGTGGACCTGCGCCCGATGCGCTTCTTCCACTGGTCGAACATCTATCTCGCGCTGCTGTTCCTCGCCGTCGCGGTCGACTCGCTGCTGATCTGAGCCGCGCCCGGGCGCGCGCCCGGGTCGTTCCTCCACGAGATCCTCTCCGCGCGGTTCCACTACGCGCAGGCTCTCTACGCGTACGCGCGGTTTCTCTACGCGTAGAACGCGTGGACGTTGTCACGCGGGGCCGCGCGGTGCTCCCCGGCCGGCCCCCTGGCGAAGGCGCGCAGCAGGTTGGCCGTCGTCTTCGTCACGAACTTGCGGGTCCTCGCGTTCATGTCGTGCGCGCGCGGGCCTCCGGGGCGGCCCGCCATGAGCGCCTCCACCCACCGCATCGTCCCCGTCGCGAAGACCCCCGCGCCGCTGGGCGTGGTGTAGTACGCCGAGTCGGCGAAGCTGGGCCGGTTCCCGCACATCAGCGGGGAATGGGCGAGGATCTCGATCGGCCGGGGCGTCGGCACGCTGGGCGTCACCCTGTCGTACTCGACGCCGACCAGGTGCGGGAACGCGTCGCCGCGCCGTACCCCTGTTCCCTCGAACAGCCAGTGGTGCGGGTTCGTGACGACGTACGGCGCGTCGGCCGGGTATCCGTCGTAGTAGACCCCCGTGAGCGAGGACTCCGGGTCGGGCGCGGGAGAGGACCGGAAGTCCGCAGTCACCTCCGCGGGGCGCCGCCCGTACATGGGGTCGCTGGCGTACTGGTCCTTGTAGCAGATGACCAGGCGGCCCTCGTTCGCCACGCGGATCCGGCGGTAGCAGGTGTTGGCCCCGAGGAAGGCGATGTTGGATCCGGCGTCCCTGGCCCGGGTGACCTGCCTGCGTGCCTGCGGCGTCCAGTACTCGTCGTGGCCGAGGAAGACGATGGAGGCCGCGCCCCGCATCGACTCGGGGGTCAGGTCCAGGTTCGTCGTGTACGCCAGAGGGATGCCGAGACGCTCGGCGAGCACGACCATCGCGCGCTCGTGGACGAGGAACTTCTCCGCGCCGTTCTTGTCGTAGGGGCGGTCGAAGCTGACCGCGAGGGAGCGGGCGCCGTAGCTGCCGTCCCGCCCGTAGTAGAGGCTGTAGCCGCCCCACTGGTTGTACGCCTGCCAGGTGGTGGCGGCGTGCACCAGCAGTGTCCTGCCCGTGGCGTCCGTGGACCGCACGACCAGCGGCACGTACCGCTGGTGCCCCTTCGCGGAGTCGAGTCGCAGCAGGTAGGCGCCCTCCGGCCAGCCGGCCGTCGGGACGGTGAGGGACCGCCTCCAGTTCGCGTGCACGGTACGGGTGGCCCCGTCGAGGTCGCCCCGGCCCTGCCTGCGGCCCGGCAGCCACTCCGACCGCCACACCCGGCGCGCCTCCGCTCCGCCGTACCAGCCCATGCGGTAGGCGGTGACACGGAAGCGGTCGGCGGTGGTCGAGACGCGCAGCTCCACCGGATGTCCCGGAAGCACGCTCGCCTGGTCGCAGTATCCCTCGATCGCCTCGGCCGGGCCGTACGAGCGGGCCCGCCAGCCGGGGTCGCCGGGCCTGAGCCGTTCGAAGCGTACGGACTCCGCGGTGGCCGACGGGCTCGCGGACGGGAGCGGCGGCTCGGACGCCGAGGAGGTCCCCGGGCCGGGTTCGGCCGTGACCGGTTCCGCCGCCGTGTTCGCGCAGGCGGAGGCGCCGGCGGTGGCGGCGGCCACCACACCGAGGAAGCTTCGGCGGCTCAGCCGGCCGTCGTCGGTCTCGCTCATCCGCTCCGCCCCCCTGTGACGAACGACCCATGGGAAGATCAGTTCGGCAGCACCGTACTGCGGCCCAGGGAAGGGCCGGTCCAGCTGACGGTCAGACGGGTGTCCGCATTCGGGAAAGGCGGGGAGTGCGCGCGGTCCGGAGGATCTTCGGGGGCGGGGCGGACAGCGGGTCTCCGGTCGGTTACATTCGCGGAATGGCGACCCTGGATCCGCGAAACGTGCTGAAGGAACGTCCGTCGGTCGGCCTGATCATCGGCCTGGTCCTCGCAGGCATCTGCACCCTCGTGACCTTGTCGTTCGACATATTCAACGGCGGTGCCGTCCAGTTCTTCATCGCCCTCGTGCTCGCGGTCGCCCCCGTCCCGCTGCTGCTGGCCGGAGTGCTCGCCCTCGACCGCATGGAACCGGAGCCGCGCGCCAACCTCGCCTTCGCGTTCGCGTGGGGAGCCGGGGTCGCCGTGCTCTTCGCCGGCCTGCTGAACTCGCTCAACCTGATCTACGTCGAGCACCAGATCGGCAACGCGGCCAACGCGCGCAACATCGTCGCGACGTTCGTCGCCCCGCTGGTCGAGGAGACGATGAAGGGCCTGGTCCTGCTGGGCCTGCTCCGGTTCCGCCGCCAGGAGCTCGACGGGCCCACCGACGGCATCATCTACGCCAGCATGGTCGGCCTCGGGTTCGCCATGTCGGAGAACGTCAGCTACTACCTGGCCGCGCTGTCCGAACACGGCGCCGAGGGGCTCGCGGCCACGGTCGTGCTCAGGGGCGTGCTGTCCCCGTTCGCGCATCCGCTGTTCACCTCCCTGATCGGCATCTCCGTGGCGTACGCGGCGCAGCGGCAGGGGAAGTCGGGCATCGGGGTCATCGTCGCGGGCTGGATCGGCGCCATGGTCCTGCACGGCCTCTGGAACGGGCTCGCCTCCTTCGGGGGCTTCGCCGGGCTCGCCGTCGCCTACCTGGCGCTGATGATCCTGCTCTTCATCGAGCTCGGCGTCATCTTCAGGGACCGCAAGCGCATCGTCGGGCTGATCAACCGCTTCCTGCCGCCGTACGAGGCCAACGGTCTGATCAACCAGGCGGACATCTTCATGTTGTCGTCGCTCAAGGGCAGGCGCCAGGCCCGCCAGTGGGCCAAGGCGCACGGGGGCAAGGCGGGCGCGCGGGCGATGAGCGACTACCAGCTCGCCGCCACCGAGCTGGGACTGCTCCACGAGCGGGCGTACCGCGGCGGGATCGACGAGAAATCCTTCCGCGAGCGGCAGTGGGCCCTCGCGGACCTCATGGCGCACGCGCGCATGTCGTTCCCGCTGCCGGGACGGCACCAGTCGGCGGCCGCCAGAGGAATGCCGCCGCCCGGATACGCGCCGGGAGCCCCGCCTCCCGGCCATCCGCAGAACGGCCGGGAGGGGACGCCGCCGCCGTATCCGCCTCCTCCGTTCCCGGGGCCCGGTCAGCATCCTCGCGGGAACCAGCCGCCGAGGACGTAGCCGGTAGTTCTCCGGCGAAGGCGCTCTTTTCCGGCGATGTTCCCGCGTGCTTGAATCGGGGTGCGCGATGGCCCTGATGGGTGGGCTCAGGAGGGGCGTACGGCGTGCCGTACGCGGTTCTCGTACCGACCAACGCCGTTCCGGCGTGCCCGGCGCGCTCCACCGCAGGGAGGGGCGCGCGTCCGCGGCGCGCCCGCCCATCACGAGGAGAACCCCTGTGAGATCCAGGCGCGAACTCGCCGTCCTCACCACGATCATGGTGGCGGTCGCCGGAGTCGCCATCGCACTTTTCCAGGGCGCCGCCGAAGCGCACGGCGCGCTTCAGGCCCCCGCCAGCCGGACCTACGCCTGCTACGTCGACGGCCTGACCGGGGGCGAGATCAAGCCCAACAATCCCGCCTGCAAACAGGCCGTGGCGACCGGCGGCACCCAGCCGCTCTACGACTGGTACGGCGTGCTCCGCTCCGACGGCGCCGGCCGTACGCGGGGCTTCATCCCGGACGGCCAGCTGTGCAGCGGCGGGTCCAGCAAGTACGCCGCCTACGACGTGCCCCGGGCGGACTGGCCGACCACCACCGTGCGGGCCCGTGACGTCTACAACTTCGTCTATGGCGCCTGGGTGCCGCACCCGGGCGGGTTCAAGCTCTACGTCACCAAGGACGGCTACGACCCCACCAAGCCGCTCACCTGGGCGGACATGGAGGATCAGCCGTTCCTGACGGCTGACCCGGAACCCGCGGTGAGCAACGGCGCCTACCGCTTCTCCGGCACGATGCCGGCCAAGCACGGACGGCACATCATCTACGCGGTGTGGTATCGCTCCGACAGCCACGAGACCTTCTACGGCTGCTCGGACGTCGACTTCATCGGCGACATGGCGTCCCCGTCCCCCTCGGCGTCGCCGTCTCCGAGCGTCTCGCCCAGCGTGTCCCCGAGCCCGTCCCCGAGCCCGTCGCCCAGCGGGCCGCTCGGGGCGTCCTGCACGGCCACGGTGACGCTGACCAACTCCTGGTCCGGCGGCTTCCAGGGTGAGGTCACCATCAAGAACACCGGCACCTCGGTGCTGAACGGCTGGTACGTCCAGTGGACGCTGCCGACCGGTGCCAAGGTCACCCAGGCGTGGAACGGCACGTCCATGCAGAGCGGGCCGACGGCCATGATCCATGCGGAGACGTGGAACTCGGCCCTGGCGCCCGGGGCGAGCGCGACCGCCGGGTTCCTCGGCACGTCCGCCTCGACGCCCACGTTCACGGACGTGAGCTGCGGCTGATCCGAGCAGGGAAACGGAACCGGGGAGGGCGGCGTCCCGCTCTCCCCGGTTTCTGCGATGGGTGGGCGGAGGAGGGTCCGCCCTCATACACGCGATGCGATGGCCTCGGTCGTACGGCCTCACCTCCTGAAACGGCTCTGGGAGCGCTCCCATGGACACGGTGATCGGACCCTACGTCCGGGCTGGGAGAGAAGGCCAGGCAAGCGGCCACAGGCGGCCGGATCGCCACAGGTCAGAGGGGGCGCCGGGATGAAAGTTTCGTTCTCCGGCGCGTCGCGGACGTGGCTCGGGACGCGAGTGCCCGGTCGAGCGTGACCTCGCGCGGGCCGAGGAAGTGAGGGTCCGCATGGAGCACCTTCGCCTCCAGCAGCGCCTTCGCCGAGGCGAAGAACTCCCGTGTGGCGTAGACATACGTGTCGACCGGCCAGTCCTTCGAGGAGTCGTCGCCGACCCCGAACGAGTCCAGCCCCGCCGTACGGCACAGCGTCACGGCACGGGGGATATGGAAGTCCTGGGTCACCACGACGGCGCGGGACGCTCCGAAGATCTTCTTGGCGCGGACGCAGGAGGCCCACGTGTCGAATCCGGCGTAGTCGAGGACGACCTTCTCCGCCGGGACCCCGTGCGCGGTCAGGTAGTCGCGCATCGCGGTCGGCTCGTCGTAGCCGACGCGGCTGTTGTCGCCCGACACCAGCAGCGCCCGGACCTTGCCCGCGCGGTAGAGCCGCACCCCGATGTCGAGCCGGGTGCGCAGCATCGGCGTGGGCCGGGCACCCGCGGTGATCCCGGCGCCCAGCACGAGCGCGACCGGCATCGAGGGAACCGAGGCCATCCACGCGTCCGACCGGCCGGCGCTGACGCGATGGCCGGAACTGTCCAGCCAGGCCCAGGTCATCGGGGCGAGGGCGAGGACGCTCAGCGCCACCAGGATCTGGAAGCCGCGCCGCAAACCGGTGCGGGACCAGGTCCAGGGGAGGAGACGGCTCAGAGAGTGGCTCATGGAGCGCCAAGTCTAGATCGAGTCTGCACGGATCTCTCCCGGTTCGCGGAATCGCGCGTCGACGGCGGGCGCCTCCGCGGGTGGCCGCGCGGCGTGCCGCCGCCCCCGGGGCCGCTCCGAGAACGCAGGCCGCCCTGGTGTCAGGACGCCCGTCCCGCCGCCTCGGCGTCATGGACGATCAGCGCGATCTGGACCCTGTTGTTCAGCCCCAGCTTGGTGAGGATCCGCGACACGTGCGCCTTGACCGTCGGCACGCTCATGTAGAGCTCGCCGCCGATCTGGGCGTTGGACCTGCCCTCGCCGACCGCGATCGCGACCTCCCGCTCACGCCCGCTCAGCCTGTCCAGCTGGGCGCGGGCCCGGTCGCGGCGGCCGCCCGCGCCGCCGTCGGAGACATGCGAGATGAGCTGGCGGGTGACCGCCGGCGACAGGATGGGCTCGCCCGCGGCGACCCTGCGCACCGCGGCGACCAGGTCGGCCGGGTGGATGTCCTTCAGCAGGAACCCCGCCGCTCCCGCCCGCAGCGCCCGCAGCACCTGCGCGTCGGCGTGGAAGGTGGTCAGCACCACCACCTCGGGAGGGCCGGCCGTGGCGCGCAGCCTCTCGGTGGCGACCAGCCCGTCGACGCGGGGCATCCGGATGTCCATCAGCACGACGTCGGGCCGGTGCTCGGCGACCATGGAAGGCACCTGGTCGCCGTCCGACGCCTCACCGATGATCTCGATGTCGCCCGCGCCCGCGAGGATCATCGACAGTCCCGCGCGTACGAGCGCGTCGTCGTCGACGACGAGCACCTTGATCGGAGCGTTCACGCCTTCCCTTCCCGCGGTGTCTCCCGGCGGCTTCCAGGATGTTCCGACGTCTTTCTCAGGGTGGTCCGGCGTCACGGCCACGGCAACCACGCGTGCAGCACGAACACGCCCCCGGGCGTGCGGTGATGGTCCAGGCGGCCGCCGGCCAGCTCCGCGCGCTCGGCCAGGCCGATGAGGCCGGTGCCCGTACCCGGGATCTCGGAGATCATCGAGCGGCGGTGCGCCGCCACGGGCGCCGGGTTGCTCACCTCCACCGTCACCCCCTCGCCCGGCGCGCCCGACACGCGTACGGTCACCGGCGCGCCGGGGGCGTGCTTGCGGGCGTTGGTGAGCGCCTCCTGGACGACGCGGTAGGCGTTGCGGCCCAGGACCTCGGGCGGGGCGGCCTCGTCGGACATCGGTACGGCGAGTTCCAGCGCCACCTCGGTACCGGCCTGGCGCGACTCCTCCACCAGCGGGGCCAGGTCTGCCAGCGTGGCCTGCGGACGCTCCGGCCGCGCGTCATCCGGGACCTGCCGCAGGACGCCGATCACCTCGCGCAGGTCCTGCAGAGCCTGGTGCGCACTGGCCCTGATGGCGCTCGCCGCGCGCCGGATCTGCTCGGGAGGGGCGCCCGGGCTGTACTCCAGCGCCCCCGCGTGCAGGCTCAGGATCGAGATGCGGTGGGCGAGCACGTCGTGCATCTCCCGGGCGATCCGCTCCCGCTCCAGCCGCCGCGCCTCCTCGGCCGCGATGGAGGACCTGGCACGCAGGGAGAGGACCAGCTGCCGCCGGGCCCGTACGACGATGCCCCAGGCGAAGATCATCAGGATGAGGGTCGTCATCAGCAGGAACGACCCCCAGACGCCGAGGAGGGGGTCCGGCCGCAGGTGCACGTACGGGATCGCGGTCAGGATCCCGAACGCCACCACCGGTCCGGCGATCTTGAACGGGCGGTGCACCGCCACGGTGAACAGCGCCACGACGGACGCGCCCCCCACCAGCGTGAGCACCGAGGTGAGTAATGACGTCACCAGGGCCAAGGTGACCGGCCGGCGGCGGCGCAGCCACACCGCCGCGCAGGACAGCGCGCCCAGGACCTGCTCGACCACGATGTAGCCCCGTGCCTCGCCCGCGATGTCCGGCGCCGAGAGCAGCGTCACCCCGCAGGCCGCCAGGAACATGCACGTGTCCACGATCCAGTCGCGGGTCGAGCGCCGTACGGGGCGGTCCCCCTCGCTCTCGCCGAGAAGGACCGAGGGCAGCAGCCACCGGTATTCCATTCTCGACGTCATGGTCATCGAGGTTACGGCGTGGCCACCGATCCACGACACCGACCAAAGTAGGTAGCGCCGGCTACCTCGGCACGAAGCGGCCGGCCACGCCGCGAGCCGATGCTTGGAGCATGAAGACGTTGCTCGAAATCGCGGGCTGGGCGGCGGTCGTCCAGGGAGCGGGCGGAGCCGTCACCCACCTGCTCGGCTGGTGGAGGTGGGCGCACGACCTCCTGATCGTGAACCACCTCGACATCCTGGCCGGATACGAGGTGTTCGCCTCGCTCGCGCTCGTGGTGCTCGGGTTCGCCCTGCTCGGGACCTCCGAGACGCTGAACAAGGACGGGACCTCGTGACGCCGTCCCTGCGGATGCGGCCGCCGCGCAACCAGGCAGACCCGCGCGCGGTGGCGTGGTGGACGGTCCAGGCCCTGCTGCTCGCCGTCCCGCTGATGATCGCCGCGTCCCTGGCGTACTGGCTCCTCACCGACCGGTCCGTCTGGCTCGGTGCGATCGTGATCGCGTTCGGGCTGGTCTGCCTGGGGTTCGTCGTCCTGGCGCCCCGGGCGTACTACCGGGTCGAGCGCTGGGAGGTGACCGGCGAGGCGGTCTACACGCGTACGGGCTGGCTCACGCAGACCTGGCGGGTCGCGCCGATGTCGCGCATCCAGACCGTCGACACCGTCCGCGGGCCGGTGCAGCGGCTGTTCGGGCTCGCCGGCGTGACGGTGACCACGGCCTCGGCCGCCGGTCCGGTCAAGATCGAGGCGCTCGACCGGGAACTGGCCGCGGAGCTGGCCGAACACCTGACCCTGATCACCCAGAACACCCCCGGGGACGCGACATGACCCTCGGCACCGAAGAGGCCGCCGCGCGGGAGGAGACCGACTGGCTCGCGCCGCACCCGCGCGTCGTGGCCGCGGCCGCCGTGTTCTCGCTCGGCGTCGCGGTGCCCGCGGTGGTCGCGTTCGCGCGCTTCCTGCTCGGCAGGGACGTCGCCGTCGGCCTGGTCGTCGCCGCGGGGGCGGGCGCGACGGTCTTCATCGCCGCCGCGGCCGCGGCCTACGAGACCGCGCGCCTGCGCACCACCCGCTACCGCCTCACCGGGCAGCGCCTGGAACTGCGCTCCGGCATCTGGACCAAGGAGCACCGCGCCGTCCCGCGCGAGCGGGTGCGCAGCGTGGACGTCACCGCCGATCCCGTACGGCGTGCGCTCGGCCTGGCCGTGGTGAAGGTGGGCACCGGCCAGCACACCTCCGGCGAGCGGGCGGAACTCACGCTCGACGCGCTCGCCGTGGCCGAGGCCGAGGCGCTGCGCCGCGTCCTGCTGGCCGAGCGCCCGGCGGAACAGGCGGACGGGCCGCTCGCCGAGCTGCGCTGGTCGTGGATCAGGTACGCGCCGCTGACGGTGTGGACGGTCGTCGGCGGCGGGCTGGTGCTGGGCGGCCTGTACAAGCTGTTGGGCACGCTGGGATTCGAGCCGTCGGAGTCGGAGGCCGCCGCACGGGCCTGGGAGTGGTTCACCGCCACTCCGTGGCTCACCGTCCCGCTCCTCCTGCTGGCCAACGTCCTGGTGGGGCTGGTGGGCGCGATCGCGCTGTACGCCGAGTCGTGGGGGAAGTATCGCCTGGAGCGCGAACCGGCCACGCTGCGGATCCGCCGCGGCCTGCTCACGACCCGCTCGCTCACCTTGGAGGAGCGGCGGCTGCGCGGGGTGGCGGTGGCGGAGCCGCTGCTGTTGCGGCTGGGCGGCGGGGCGAGGGTCACGGCGGTCGCGACGGGCCTGAAGAAGGCGGAGGAGAACCAGACCGAGGACGTCGCCGCGCTGACGCCGCCACTGCCGGCGGGAGAGGCCCGCCGGATCGCCTCCGGCGTCCTGCGGGAGGAGTTCGACCCCGCCGGGCTGCGCGGCCACCCCCGGGCGGCCAGGGGCAGGCGGGTGCGCCGGGCGCTCCTCACCGTGGTGACGCTCGCCGCCGGGCTGGGCGTGCTCGACTGGCGGACCTCCTGGGTGCCCGGCTGGGCGTGGGCGCTGCCGGTCCTGGCGGTTCCGGCCGGATGGGCGCTCGCCGCCGACGCCTATCGCTCGCTGGGCCACGGCCTCACCCGGCGGCACCTGCTGACCCGGTCGGGTACGGCACGGCGCAGGACGGTCGCCCTGGACCGCGCGGGGATCGTCGGCTGGACGATCAGCCAGTCGGTGTTCCAGCGCCGGGCCGGCCTGCTGAACGTGTCGGCCACGACCGCCGCGGGTGCGGGCCGCTATGACGTGCTGGACGTGGGCCAGGACGACGGGCTGCTGCTGGCCTCGCGGGCGGTGCCCGGCCTGCTGGAGCCGTTCGTCGAGGAGGTCGGGTAGCCGCTCAGGCGGACCCGCCGTGCGGCGCCGCGGCCTCCAGGGGCTGGGCGTCGCCCGCCGTGGCCGCCGCGCGGCCGTCCGCCTCGGGGTCGACGGGGTCGCGGGTCCGCATCAGGAACACGACCCGCAGGGTGGAGATCCACACCAGGGTCGAGCCGAGCACGTGCAGCAGGACGAGCAGGGCGGGGATGGCCAGGAAATACTGCACGTAGCCGATCACGCCCTGGGCCAGCTCCACGCCGAACAGCACCAGAGCGGCCCGCCGGACCCTCGCGGGCGAGTCGGTCAGGTGGAGGGCGAACAGCAGCGCGAACGTGAGGCCGACGACGATCCAGACGATGTCGGCGTGCAGCCGGGCCACGGTCTCGATGTCGAAACCGAACCGTGAGGCGGCGTCGTCGCCCGAATGCGGTCCCGTCCCGGTGACCACGACGCCGGCGACGAGGAGCAGGCCGACCGCGCCCAGCAGGACGAAGCCGAGTGTGCGGATGTCCCGGTGCACGAGCCGCCGCGGCGGCTCGTCGCCCTCCCCGGCCCGCGCGAACATCGCGTACGCCGCCGCGATCATGGCGATCGACAGCAGGAAATGCACGCTCACCGTGAACGGGTTGAGCATGGTCCGCACGACCAGGCCGCCCCACAGCGCCTGGGCGAGCACGCCGATCGGCTGGAGCCAGGCGAGCCGTACCAGGTCGCGACGGCCCCGGCCCCCGCCGTCGGTGTCGCGGACGAGCCGGACGGCGGCGAGGACGCAGGCGACCGCGACGGCGAGGACCACGAAGGCCAGCAGCCGGTTGCCGAACTCGATCGCCATGTTGAACGCGGAGTGCGCGTCGTGCTGGGCCGGGACGAAACTGTCCGGCGTGCACCTCGGCCAGGTCGGGCAGCCGAGGCCCGATTTGGACACGCGTACACCCGCGCCCGTGACCGTGATACCCGCGTTGACGACGACGCTCGCGAGCGCCCATCGACGCATCGTGACAGTGCTGGGCAGCCAGTACGACCGGTGGAAACCGGTGGCGCGATCACGGATCTGGGCGGAGAGGCTGGTCACGCTCAAATGGTAGGCGGCGGTAGGGGTGGTCCTGCCTCCGGCCCGTTTGGACGGGTATCGCCGGGTATTGCGACCACCCAGTGAAATATGACACATTACTGAGCCGAAAGGGAGGTGAGCGGGCGTGCCGGATGTCGTGGTCATCGGTGCCGGAATGGTCGGCGCCGCCTGCGCCTATTACGCGGCCCGCGAGGGCCTGACCGTCACGCTGGTGGACCGGGGATCCGTCGCGGGGGGCACCACGGGATCGGGTGAGGGCAACGTCCTCGTCTCGGACAAGGAGCCCGGTCCCGAGCTCGACCTCGCCATGCTGTCCTGCCGTCTCTGGACCGAGCTGGCCTCCGAGGCCCGCGAAGTCGGCGGGTTCGAGTACGAACCCAAGGGCGGCCTGGTCGTCGCGGAGAACGACGAGGTGCTGCGCGCGCTGACCGAGCTGGCCGGGCACCAGGGCGGGAGCGGTGTCGTGGCCCGTCCCGTGGCCGCCGACGAGCTGGCCGACCATGAGCCGCATCTCGCGCCGGGGTTCGCCGGCGGGATCCTCTACCCCCAGGACGCCCAGGTGCAGCCGATGCTCGCCGCCGCCCGGCTGATCCGGCGGTGGCCGGGCGTCACTCTGCGTACCGGAACCGAGGTCACCGGCATCCTCATGGAAGGCGGCCGGGTCACCGGTGTGCGCACCGCCACGGGCGACATCCCGGCCGGCGCGGTGGTCAACGCGGGCGGCACGTGGGGCGGGGAGATCGCCGCGCTCGCGGGCGTGGAGTTGCCGATCCTGCCGCGCCGGGGCTTCATCCTGGTCACCGAGCCACTGACCGGAGGGCCGTCGGGTGGGCCCTCCGGGGCCTCCGGGCCGCTGGTCCGGCACAAGGTCTACACGGCCGCCTACGTGACCAACGTGGCCAGCGACTCCGAGGGCCTGGAGACGTCGGCCGTGGTGGAGGCCACCCAGGCGGGCACCGTCCTCATCGGCGCCAGCCGCGAGCGTGTCGGCTTCGACCGGACCGTCTCCCTGCCCGTGCTCGCGCGGCTGGCCCGGCAGGCGGTCGCCCTGTTCCCCGCGCTCGCCGACGTCCGGGCGATCCGGGCCTACTGCGGCTTCCGGCCCTACTGTCCCGACCATCTGCCGGTGATCGGGGCCGACCCGCGGGTCCCCGGGCTGTACCACGCGTGCGGCCATGAGGGCGCGGGCATCGGCCTCGCCCCGGTGACCGGGCTCCTCGTCGCGCAGCTCATCACGGGAGCGGAGCCCGAACTCGATCCGGAGCCCTTCAGCCCCGGCCGCTTCGCCGGAGCGGCCGCATGAACGGCGTGGACAGCGTGAACGGCGTGAACAGCGTGACCGGCGCCGAGGGTACCGACCATGCCGACCGCACCGGCGGCACCGGCCGCGTGGACGGCGCGGTGAGCGGCAACGTGGACAAGGGAGGCGGCATGTCCGGGGCTTCGCCGTACCGGCTGGTGGGGGCACGGCCCGATCCGGGGTTCGAGGTGCGCGTGGACGGGCGGGCCGTTCCGGTGGTGCCGGGCCAGACCGTCGGCGCGGCCCTCCACGCCGCCGGGATCCGCACCTGGCGCACGACCCGGTTCGGCGACCGCCGGCGTGGCCTGTTCTGTGGCATCGGCGTCTGCTTCGACTGCCTCGTCACGGTCAACGGGGTGGAGAACCTGCGGGCCTGCCTGACCGAGGCCCGTCCCGGGGACGAGGTGACCACCTCGTGACCGCGTACGACCTGGTGATCGTGGGCGCGGGGCCGGCCGGCCTGGCGGCGGCGGGCGTGGCGGCGCGGGCGGGCCTGCGCGTGGCGGTGCTGGACGCCGGGGCGCGGATCGGCGGCCAGTACTTCCGCCAGCTCCCGGACGGGTTCAACGCCGCGCGGCCCGGTGCGCTCCACCACGGCTTCTCCACGTTCGTACGGCTCCGCGAGGCGCTCGGCGGCGCCGACGTCCTGCTCGGCCACCGGGTCTGGGCCGTCGAGCACGGGCCGGAGGGCGGCTTCGCCGTCCACTGCCTGGAAGGGAGGGAGGAGCGGGCGCGCACCGTCGCGGCGGCACGGCTGCTCATCGCGACCGGCGCGTACGACCGCGTCCTTCCGTTCCCGGGCTGGGACCTGCCCGGGGTCATGACGGCGGGCGCCGCCCAGGCCCTGCTCAAGGGCAACCTCGTGCTCGCCGGGCGGCGCGTCGTCGTCGCGGGGACCGGACCGTTCCTGCTGCCCGTCGCGACCTCGCTGGCGGAGGCGGGCGCGAAGGTCGCCGGGGTCTTCGAGGCGGGCGGCCGGTTCGGGCTCGCGCCCCAGGCGCTCGCCCGGCCGGGCAAGGCCGCCGAGGCGCTCGCGTACGGCTACCGCCTGGCCCGGCACCGCGTGCCGTACAAGGGCGGCCGTGCGGTGGTGGCGGCGCACGGCGACGGCGAGCTGACCCACGTGACGGTGGCGAAGGTGGACGCGGACTGGCGGCCCTACCGGGGCGGTTACGAGACGATCGAGTGCGACACCCTCGCCGTGGGCTACGGTTTCGTGCCCCAGCTCGACCTTCCGGCGCAGCTCGGCTGCGAGATCGCCGGGGACGCCGACCGTGGCCCCGTCGTGCGGGTGGACCGGCGCATGCGGACCAGCGTCGAAGGCGTGTACGCCGCGGGGGAGACCACGGGGGTGGGCGGCGCCGACCTGGCCGCGCTCGAAGGAGCGATCGCGGGCCGCGCCGTCGTGGCCGACGCCCTGGGCGCCCCCGCGGCCGGAGACCCCGAGGATCCCCGCATGGAGGCCAGGAGGCGGCGGCTCGCCGGGTTCGCGCTGGCGCTGCTGCGCGCCTACCCGGTCAGGGACGGCTGGATGTCCTGGCTGCGCGACGACACCCTGATCTGCCGCTGCGAGGAGGTGCCCTACGGCCGGATCAAGGAGGTCCGCGACCTGGGCGCCGCCGACGCGCGCTCCATCAAACTGCTGGCCCGGCCCGGGATGGGCTGGTGCCAGGGCCGGATCTGCGGCCACGCCGTGGCCCGCCTCGCCGGGGAGGACCCGGCGCCGCCCCGGCGGCCGATAGCCCAGCCCGTACGCCTCGGCGACCTCGCCGCCATGGATGGAAGGACACTTGATGACGACACGTGAGAAGCCCTGGCACGGAGTGATGGTGGCCACCGCGCTGCCGCTGCGTGACGACCTGACCGTCGATCACGACGCGTACGGCGAGCACTGCCGGTGGCTGGTGGACAGCGGATGCGACGGCGTGGTGCCCAACGGCTCCCTTGGGGAGTACCAGACGCTGACGCCCGAGGAGCGGGCCGGCGTCGTGGAGACCGCGGTCGCGGCCGTCGGCGGCGACCGGGTCATGCCGGGCATCGCCGCCTACGGCGCGCTGGAGGCGCGCCGCTGGGCCGAGCAGGCCCGCGACGCCGGCTGTCGGGCCGTCATGCTGCTGCCGCCGAACGCGTACCGGGCGGACGAGCGGGCCGTCCTGGCGCACTACCGCGAGGTGGCCGCCGCCGGTGTGCCCGTCATTGCCTACAACAACCCGATCGACACCAAGGTGGACCTGACGCCCCGGCTGCTCGCGACGCTGTACGCCGAAGGGCTCATCGTGGGTGTGAAGGAGTTCACCGGGGACGTGCGGCGGGCCTACGAGATCGCCGAACTCGCCCCCGGGCTGGACGTGCTCATCGGCTCGGACGACGTGCTGCTCGAAGTGGCCCTCGCCGGGGCGGTCGGCTGGGTCGCGGGCTATCCCAACGCGCTGCCCGCCTCGACCGTCGAGCTCTACCGCGCGGCCGTCGCCGGCGACCTGGAGACCGCGCTCCCGCTGTACCGGTCCCTGCACGCGCTGCTGCGCTGGGACTCCAAGACGGAGTTCGTCCAGGCGATCAAGCTGTCCATGGACATCGCCGGACGCAGGGGCGGGCCGTGCCGTCCGCCGAGGCGGCCGCTCACCGCCGAGCAGGAGGCCGCCGTGCGCGCCGCCACCGAGAAGGCGCTCGCCGAGGGGTTGCGCTAGTGGGGCGTCGCCGTACCATCGGCCGGTCCGGTGATTCCGGACCGGCGCATCGGAGAGCGGACCGGAGAGGGGTGCGATGAGGACGAAGCGGGTCTTCCACGCGGTGGACTCCCACACCGAGGGCATGCCCACCCGCGTGATCACCGGCGGGGTGGGGGTGATCCCGGGCGCGACCATGGCCGAGCGCAGGGAGTACTTCCTGGCCAACCTCGACCACGTGCGCACGCTGCTGATGTACGAGCCGCGCGGCCACTCGGCGATGAGCGGGGCGATCCTGCAGCCGCCCACCCGGCCCGACGCCGACTTCGGCGTGCTCTACATCGAGGTGTCCGGCTGCCTGCCGATGTGCGGCCACGGCACCATCGGCGTCGCCACGGTCCTCGTCGAGACGGGGATGGTCGAGGTGACCGAGCCGGTGACCGTGATCCGGCTGGACACTCCGGCGGGGCTGGTGACCGCCGAGGTGCGGGTCGAGGACGGCGCGGCCGTCGCGGTGACCATCACCAACGTGCCGTCGTTCAGCGTCGCGCTGGACCGCACGGTGAAGGTGCCCGGCCTCGGTGAGGTGGCCTACGACCTCGCCTACGGGGGCAACTTCTACGCGATCCTGCCCATCGAGTCCGTCGGGCTGCCCTTCGAACGGTCGCGCAAGCAGGAGATCCTCGACGCGGGACTCGCCGTGATGGCGGCGATCAACGACCGGGACGAGCCGGTGCACCCCGAGGATCCCGGGATCCGCGGCTGCCATCACGTCCAGTTCGTCGCGCCGGGCTCGGACGCGCGGCTCTCCCGGCACGCGATGGCGATCCATCCGGGCTGGTTCGACCGCTCGCCGTGCGGTACGGGCACGAGCGCGCGGATGGCGCAGCTGCACGCGCGGGGGGAGCTGCCGCTGGACACCGATTTCGTCAACGAGTCGTTCATCGGCACCCGGTTCGTCGGCCGCCTGGTGGAGGAGACGACCGTCGGCGACGTCGCCGCGGTGGTCCCCGCGATCACCGGGCGGGCGTGGGTGACCGGGACCGCGCAGTACTTCCTCGACCCGCGCGACCCCTTCCCCGCCGGGTTCCTGCTCTGATCCGAAGGTCGGGCAGTGACGGGCCGGGCGTGCGGCCCAGACCGCGGACAGTGCGAGGGTGTCCAGGATCCGCTTCACGGAAACAGGTCCGGACACCCTCGTGATCGCGCTGTCGCTCGCGGGGGCGGGCCGGCTCTCGTTTGTCAGATGTCGAGCAGGTCGCGGGCGGACTCGACGGCGACGGCCGCGCGGATCCAGGCATCGAGCTGGTCGATGTCCGTGCAGGCGCCTATCTCGGCGCGTACGTCGTCCGGCACCTCGAGGCCACGTGCGGACAGTACCTGGAGGATCGACTCCGCTTTGCCTTGAGCTTTGCCTTCCGCTTTGCCTTGAGCAATGTTGTTGCGGGCCCACTCGCTGAGGTATTCGTAGGTTTCGGTCTTCATGAGCTTCTCCAGGTGCTCCCAGATCTCACGGGGCAGCGCCGCACGTACCATGTCAGCGTATCGGCCGCCCTTGTACGGGTCGAGGTCATGTACGGCTTTGAGCAGGGCGTTCAGAATGTCGGGGCCCTGCGGCGTGTCGGCGTGGGTGATCACCGACAGCACAGCGAGTTCCGGGTCTTCGGCCGCGTCACACGGGTCGAGGATCATGGGGACTTCAGTGGGGCCGGCGACGAGTGGGGTCAGCGTCAGCCCCGGATGGCCCAGCTCGATGGGGTGCCGGGACCAATGGGCGATCGCGGCGTCGGGACAGACCACAAGCAGGATCGCGGGGCACCTCATGCGGGTGCGAAGGCTGATGAGGTACATCGGCCAGGACCAGCGTTTGCCATTGTCCCGACCACGTTGGACTTCCATGACCACGGCGAGGACAGGCTCGGGGTCGGCGTCGGACTGTTTCTTGCGGAAGACGATGACGGAGTCGGCGCGGAGTTCGGTGGGGGTGACCTCGGTGAGGTCGCCGGACTCCACGGCCGCGTGGTCGTAGTCGGGCAGGGGGATCTTGAGGGTTTCAGTGAGAAGCTCGGCCGCCAGAACCGGACGTTCATGGAACAGGCGCACGATGACTTCGTGTTCGCTCGTAAGCACAGCGTGACCGTAAAGTGGGCTGGGCTGCTGGCGCGCCAATTGGTGACCATCTGTAATTGAACGGTTACCGAATGCCCTCTGGTCTGAGTGGATATGAGGGGAATGATTCGGAGTCCCCACCCCGGGCGGTCACCATTCGGGCGGCTGCTCCGTTCGCCATCTCGTGCGTCACGATCCGGAGGAGGGTTTCGCCGTCTCCGGTGATCAGTGCGGTGACGCCGAACGCGAGGATCACGGCCACGTAGGCGACTGCGATCAATACGGCGATTCAGTCGAAACGGTAGTGGCGCACGTGGGGTTTCCGGGGCGCGGGCCGGCCAATCGTCCAACCCCGGCGCCTCGGGTCCCAAAAACGATCTTCAGTGATGCGCTCGGGGGGGGGTGTTGCTTACCTTTTCGCGGCGGTGTCTTCACAGGGGGCTAACGGTCTGATATCAGACCTTGACGCGATCTTCCGAGGACGTGCAATGTCACATTCCACATTCGGAAGAGGAGGCGCGGATGCGCAAGCTCTACGGGACGGCTCTCGCGGTCGTCATGGCATCGGCGGCCCTGATGACCGCGGGCTGCGGGCAGGGTCTGCTCGGCGGGGACGACGCCGGCTCCGCTGAGAAGAAGGACGAGCCGATCGTGCTCGGCATGCTGATCCCGCAGTCGGGCAGCGAGGCGGCGATCGGTCCCTACATGAGCAACGCCGCCCAGCTCGCGGTGGACGAGATCAACGCCAAGGGCGGCGTCCTCGGCCGCAAGCTGGAGTTGAAGACCGCCGACGACGCGTGCGACCCGCAGACGGCCGCCGCGGGCGCCAACAAGCTGGTGACGGCGGGCGTCCACGTCTCCATCGGCGGTTACTGCTCGGGCGCCACCCTGCCCACGCTGCCGATCTTCGGCAAGGCCGGGATCCCCATGATCATTCCGGCGGCGAACTCGCAGGAACTGGTCGACCAGAAGCTCAAGAACGTCTTCCTCATCAACGGCACCGGCTCGCAGCAGGCCGGAGCCGCGGCCGCCTGGATGACCAAGGATGGGGCCACGAAGGTCGCCCTCATGCACGACAACACCAGCTATTCCAAGGACATCGCGCTGCGGACCCAGACCCTGGTCGACGAGCCGGGTGGCCCGGAGACCGCGATCCTCGAGGCGGTCACCCCCAAGGAGAGCGACTACAGCGCCAACATCACCAAGGTGCTGGCCAAGAAGCCCGACTACGTCTACTGGACGGGCTACTTCCAGGAGGGCGGCCTGATCGCCAGGCAGCTCCGCCAGGCCGGTTACCAGGGCAAGATCATGGTCGGGGACGGCTCGGTCTCGCCCAAGCTGATCGAGATCGCCGGAGCCGAGGCGGCCACGGGCGTCTACGCCACCATGACCCAGACCCCGGACACGCTCCAAGGCGCGGAGAGCTGGATCGCGGACTACACGAAGAAGTTCGGCTCCGAGCCGGGGCCGTACTCCAACCAGGCCTACGACGCCGTACGGCTGGCCGCCGAGGCGGTCACCAAGGCCGGCGGCACCGACGGCCAGAAGGTCATCGCCGCCCTTGAGGCGATCGACGGGTTCTCGATGTTCTCCGGGCCGCTGAAGTTCACGCCCGAGCACACCCTGAGCACCGGCGGCTTCCAGATCCTGGTCGTCAAGGACGGCAAGTTCGCCCTCCAGGACGCGCTCCAGTGACCTCCAGGGAATCGTGACATGTCACAGTTGGTCTGGAACGGACTCTTCGTCGGGTCGTTCTACGCGCTCGTGGCGCTCGGCTACAGCATGGTCTACGGGATCATCAAGCTGCTCAACTTCGCCCACGGCGACCTGTACATGCTCGGCGCGTTCATCGGCTTCGCCGTCCTCGGCGCGGCCGGTGGCGTGTCCGCGGGCATGGCCCTGCCCCTGCTGCTCTTCGTGCTCGTACTCACCATGGGCGTCACCGGCCTCGCCGGGGTGCTGCTCGAGCGGGTGGCCTACCGCCGGCTCCGCGGCGCCCCGCGCCTCTCGCTGCTCATCACCGCGGTCGGCGCCTCCTTCGCCCTGGAGTACGGCATGCGGGCCGCCTCGGGCGCCGACCCCCGCGTCTACCCGGTGCGGCTGGGCGGCACCTCGCTGGAGGTGTTCGGCGCCCGCGTCACCCTCCAGCAGCTCGCCCTGGTCGGCGTGGCTGTCCTCCTCATGATCGGCCTCAACCTGCTCGTCACCCGCTCCAGGGAAGGGCGGGCCATGCGGGCCGTCGCGCTCGACCCCAAGGCCGCCGCGCTCATGGGGATCGACGTGGACGCCGTCATCTCCCGGACGTTCTTCCTCGGCTCCGCCCTCGCCGGCGCCGCCGGAGTCATGGCCGGCGCCCACTACGGAAAGATCGACTTCATGATGGGCTTCCTGATCGGCCTCAAGGCGTTCACGGCGGCCGTGATCGGCGGCATCGGCAACATCCCCGGCACCATGCTGGGCGGGCTGCTCCTCGGCCTGCTCGAATCGTTCGGCACCTTCTGGCTGGGCGGCGAGTGGCGGGACGTCTTCGCCTTCGGCGTGCTCATCCTGTTCCTGACCGTGCGGCCGACCGGCCTGCTCGGCGAACGTGTCACGGAGCGGGTGTGACCGGGCCGGGGGACCAGGCGCCCACCGGCGCCGGCCCCGCCTCCGACACCACCACGGGCACTCCCACCACGGACGCTTCCACCACGGACGCTTCCACCACGGACGCTCCCAGCGGGGGCATCCCGCCCCGCCGCACCGGACCCCGTGGCGCCGGGCCGCGCTCGATCGCGTCGCGGCTGATGGACAACCGGTGGGCCGGGCTCGCCGGGCTGCTCGTCGCGCTGCTCGCGCCCTTCGTCAACGCCACGCCGTACGCGCTGTCGGTGATGACCAGCGCCGCCATCTTCGTGATGCTGGCGGCCGGGCTCAACATCGTCGTCGGCTACTGCGGCCTGCTCGACCTCGGATACGTCGCCTTCTTCGCGGTCGGCGCGTACACGAGCGGGGTGCTGTCCACCCGGTTGGGGCTGCCGCTGGTCGCCACGCTGCCCGCCGTGCTGGTGGTCACCGTGATCGCCGGCCTGGTCATCGGGGCCCCGACGCTCCGGCTGCGCAGCGACTACCTGGCGATCGTCACGCTGGGCTTCGGCGAGATCATCCGGGTGACCGCGAACAACCTCGACGTGACCGGGGGGCCGTCCGGGATCTACGGCATCCCCGGGCTGACCGGGGGCCCGGTCTCCTTCTACTACGTGACCGTGCTGATCGTCGCGCTCGCCGTGGTCGGCGCCGCCCGGCTGGGCCGGTCGCGCCTGGGCCGGGCGTGGCGGTTCGTCCGCGAGGACGAGGACGCCGCCGAGGCCATGGGCGTGCACACCTACAAGGTCAAGATGGCGGCCTACGTCGCCGGGGCGATCTGGGGCGGGCTGGCCGGGGTCCTGTTCGGCGCGCACCTGTCGGCGATCTCCCCGACGAGCTTCACGTTCCTGCAGTCCGCGCTGGTGCTGATGGCCGTCGTGCTCGGCGGCATGGGCTCGATCAGGGGCGTCGTCGTCGGCGCCGTGGTCATCAGCGTGCTGCCCGAGCTGCTGCGCGACCTGGCCGACTACCGCTACCTCGCCTTCGGCGTGCTGCTGATCATCGTGATGCTGGTCCGGCCGCAGGGCCTGTGGCCGGCCAGGTCCCGGGAGGCCGCCCAGTGAACAGCACAGTGAAGAGCACAGTGAAGAGCACGGCGAACGCCCCGCTGCTGTCCGTCGAGGACCTGCGGCTCTCCTTCGGCGGCGTGCTCGCCATCGACGGGCTGTCCTTCGGCGTCGGCGAGGCCGAGATCGTCTCGGTGATCGGCCCCAACGGCGCGGGCAAGACCTCCGCGTTCAACTGCGTGACCGGCTTCTACCGGCCGACCGCGGGAGCCGTACGGCTGCGCGGGCGCGACATCACCGGGCTGCGGCCCTCGGCGGTGGCCGCGCTCGGCGTGGCGCGGACGTTCCAGAACCTTCGTCTCTTCGGCGAGATGTCCGTCCTCGACAACGTCAGGGCGGGCACCCACCTGCGGATCAGGCAGAACGTCTTCGACGCGCTGCTGCACACCCCGCGCTACCGCAGGGGCGAGCGGGAGAGCACCGAGCAGGCCCACCATTGGCTCGACTTCGTCGGGCTGCGCGGCGACAGGTACGGCCCCGCCCGCGCCCTGCCGTACGGCGAGCAGCGGCGGGTGGAGATCGCCAGGGCGCTCGCCCGCGAACCCGACCTGCTGCTGCTGGACGAGCCCGCGGCCGGCCTCAACCACGGCGAGAAGGCCGAGACGCTCGACCTCATCCGCCGCGTCCGCGAGCTCGGCGTCGCGATCGTCCTGATCGAGCACGACATGGGGCTGGTGATGGACGTCTCGCAGCGGGTGGTCGTGCTCAACTTCGGGCGGGAGATCGCCGACGGGCCCCCGGACGAGGTGCGGCGCGATCCCGAGGTCGTCGAGGCGTACCTCGGCAGGGACGCCGACGAGGCCGAGATCGAGGAGGCCAGGGCGAGCGTGGCGGGAGGACGCGATGGCGGCGCTTGAGATCGACGGGCTGGACGTCCACTACGGCGGCGTCCACGCGCTGCGCGGGCTGTCCCTGACCGTCGGGGAGGGCGAGGTCGTCGCCCTGCTCGGCAACAACGGCGCGGGCAAGACGACGACCCTGTCGGCCGTGTCCGGGCTGGTCCGGCCCAGCGCGGGACGGGTGGCCTACGAGGGGCGCGACATCACTGGCGCCAAGCCGAGCGCGATCGTCCGGCTCGGCCTGGTGCACGTCCCCGAGGGGCGGCGGGTGTTCAGCACGCTCAGCGTCCACGACAACCTCCTGCTCGGCGGGTACGCGGTGGGCGACCAGGCCGAGGTCCGGCGGCGGATCGACCGGGTGTACGCGCTGTTGCCCCGCCTGGCCGAGCGGAGCGGTCAGCAGGGCGGCACGCTGTCCGGCGGCGAGCAGCAGATGCTCGCCATCGGCCGCGCGCTGGTCACCGGACCCCGCCTGCTGCTGCTCGACGAGCCGTCCATGGGCCTGGCCCCGCTGGTGGTCGCCGCCGTGATGGACGTGATCAGGGAGATCAACGCCGAGGGCACGGCGGTGCTGCTGGTCGAGCAGAACGCCAGGGCCGCGCTGAAGATCGCGCACCGCGGATACGTCATCGAGAACGGGACATGCGTCCTGACGGGGACGGCCGCTGACCTGCGCGAGGACACGCGGGTCGCCGAGGCGTACCTGGGCGGCGTGTGATGGGCCCGCGCGTGACGGACATGCCTGTGATGGATGTGGGGCGAGCGCTGGAACGGGAACGGACACCGGAGTGAGCACAGGGATGAACGCGGGGAGCGCGGCATGGGCGCCCGCCCGGATGGCGACGAGCCGGGACGTCCGCACGGTCGACTACCACACCGGCGGCGAGCCGTTCCGGATCGTGGTCTCCGGAGCGCCGGACATCCCCGGCGCGACGGTGCTGGACCGCAGGACGGCCGCCGCCGCTCCCGAGGTGGACGCCGTGCGGCGGCTGCTCTGCCACGAGCCGCGGGGCCACGCCGACATGTACGGCTGTTTCCTCGTCCCGCCCGACGACGACGGAGCCCACCTGGGCGTGCTGTTCTGGCACAAGGACGGCTACTCCACGGCGTGCGGGCACGGCACCATCGCCCTCGGCGCCTACGCCGTGGAGTACGGCCTGGTGCCGGCGGACCCCGACGGCGAGACCGACGTCGCGGTGGACGTCCCGTCGGGCCGGGTGCTCGCGCGGGTGCGCTGCGCGGGCGGGCGGGTCGAGGCGGTGACGTTCCGCAACGTGCCGTCCTACACCGTCGCCCGCGACGTGCCCGCGCTCGGGACCGCGGTGGATGTGGCGTACGGCGGAGCCATCTACGCCTCCGTTCCGGCCGCCGCCTTCGGCCTCGCGGTGACCCCGGGAGACCTCACCGAGCTGATCGCCCTCGGCCGGGCGATCAAGGCCGACCTGGCCGGGCACCCGTCGTCGCGGCATCCCGTGGACGACCGGCTCTCCGGCGTCTACGGCGTGATCTTCCACGACGATCTCGGGTCGGACGGCGACCGGTACCACCAGCGCAACGTGACCGTCTTCGCGGACGGGGAGGTCGACCGGTCCCCGTGCGGGTCCGGCACCGCCGCGCGGCTGGCGCTGCTCGCCGGGAACCACCCCGACCCGAGGACGGTCACCCTGCGGCACGAGGGCATCGCGGGCAGCGTGTTCCTGGCGAGCGTGGCCGCGGTGACCGAGGAGGCGGGACGGCCCGCGATCGTCCCGGAGATCGAGGGCACGGCGTTCCGCACCGGGGAGCACCGGTTCACGCTCGACCCCCGGGACCCCCTCGGCACCGGATTCACCCTCCGGTGACGCGGGCGGGACGAGACGAGGACGCGAGACGCGGGGGGCGAGATGAGGGGGCGAGATGAGGGGGACGGGCGGATGAACGGAGTGCCCCACCTGGACGACGGGCTGCCCTACCTGGACGGGGATACGGTGCGCGGGCTCGTGCCGCCGGGCCGGGCCGTCCAGGCTCTGGAGGACGCGCTGCGCGGCGGGCTCGACCCCGAGACGACCCCGCCGCGGCCGGTCGTCGACGTTCCGGCGGGACAGCTCCTCCTCATGCCCGCGTTCTGGGGGGCGTACGCGGGCGTCAAGATCGCGACGGTGGCGCCGGACAACCCCGCGCGCGGGCTGCCCCGGATCCAGGCCGTCCACCTGCTTCTCGACGCCGCCACGCTGAGCCCCGTGGCGACGATGGACGGCACGGCGCTGACCACGCTGCGCACGCCCGCGGTCTCGGCGCTCGCCGTACGGCGTCTCGCGCCGCCGGACGCCCGGTCGCTGGTGGTGTTCGGCAGCGGCCCGCAGGCGTGGGGGCACGTGGCGGCCCTGCGGGAGGAGCGGCCGGTGGATCGGGTCACCGTGGTGGCCCGCGATGCCGGCGGCGCGGCCCGGCTGGCGGAGCGCTGCGCCGCCGAGGGGCTGACCGCACGCTCCCATCCCGCGTCGGATCCGGCGTGGCACCGGGCGGTCGAGGAGGCCGACCTGATCGCCTGCTGCACGACCGCGAGAACCCCGCTGTTCCCCGGCCGTCTGGTCCGCGACGGCGCCGTGGTCGTGGCCGTCGGATCGCACGAACCCGGCGCGCGCGAGCTGGACGACGACCTCGTCGCCCGGGCGGTCGTCGTCGTGGAGGCCCGCTCCGCGGCCCTGACGGAGGCCGGGGACCTGGTCGTCCCGATACGGGACGGTAGGATCACGGCTGACCATCTCGCCGGGAACCTCGCCGAACTCGTCGCCGGCCGTGTTGACCCCGGCTCGGGCCCCCGCGTCTTCAAAAGCGTGGGCATGGCCTGGCAGGACCTTGTGGTCGCCGCCGCCGCGTACGAGGCGTGGACCTCCCGGCGGGGAGATCTCCAGTGAGCACGAAAGAGGGTGGGGACATGGCGCCTTCGGCCGCGGACGGGCTCGGCCTGCCGTTGGTGGGCGAGCGGCAGAGCCTGCGCGAGCAGGTGGCACAGGCGCTGCGGGACGCCCTGGTCGCGGGCGAGATGCGGCCGGGCGTGGTCTACTCCGCGCCGGTGCTCGCCGCGCAGTTCGGCGTGTCCGCGACCCCCGTACGCGAGGCGATGCTCGACCTGGCCAAGGAGGGCCTGGTCGAGGCTGTGCGCAACAAGGGTTTCCGGGTGACCGAGATGACCGACCGCGATCTCGACGAGATCACCGAGATCCGCCAGCTCATCGAGGTCCCGACGGTGGCCCGGCTGGCGGGCACCCGCGCGGCCGCCGACTTCGAGGAGCTGCGGCCGGTCGCGGAGGAGATCGTCGCGGCGGCGCGGAGCGGCGACCTGATCGCCTACGTCAACGCCGACATGCGCTTCCATCTGGGACTGCTGAGCCTGTCCGGCAACACGCACCTCGTCGAGGTGATCCGCGACCTGCGCGGCCGGGCCCGCCTGTACGGCCTGCGCGGCCTGTCGGAGCGCGGCACCCTGATCAACTCGGCCCGCGAGCACGTCAGCATCGTGGACGCCCTCGTCCGGGGCGACGCGGGAGCGGCGGAGCGCGTCATGAGCCACCACATCCAGCACGTGCGCGGCATCTGGGCCGACAAGCCCGAGAGCCCGGAGCGGCCGGAGCGGCCGGAGAGCCCCGAGATCCCGGAGCGGCCGGAGAGCGCCGGACAGCCGGGCAATCCGGGAGCGTAGGCCCGCCCGACCGGTGCCCGGTTCAGCCGGATCTGGTCGCGCCGATGGAGGCGATGACGACGCAGCCGATCGCCGCCCACTCGCGCACCTCGAGGAACTCGCCGAGCACGAGAAGGCCGACCATGGCGGCGACGGCGGGTTCGAGGCTCATGAGGATGCCGAAGACCCGCTTCGGCATCCTCCGCAGGGCCTCCAGCTCGATCGAGTACGGGATGACCGAGGAGAGCAGCCCGACCCCGGCCCCCAGCAGCAGGATCTCGGGGCGCAGCAGATCGGCGCCGCCGGAGACCACCCCCACCGGGGCGACGGCGACGGTGGCGACGACCATGGCGAGCGCGAGCCCGCTGGACCCGGGGAACCGGGCGCCGGTGGCCGCCGACAGCACGATGTAGGCGGCCCACAGGGCACCCGCGAGCGCGGCGAATCCGATGCCCACCCAGTCGGCGCCGCCCGCCCCGCCCCACGGCGCGAGCAGGATCACCCCGGCGCCGGCCAGCGCCACCCAGAGGAGGTCGAGCCGCCGCCGGGAGGCGACGACCGCCACGGTGAGCGGCCCGATGAACTCGATCGCGACCGCGATCCCCATGGGCAGCCGGGCCAGCGCCTCGTAGAACGACAGGTTCATCAGGCCGAGGCTGAGCCCGAAGGCGGCGCCGACGGCGAGGTCGCGCCGGGTGAGACCCCGCAGGCGGGGCCGGGCCACCGGCACGAGGATGAGCGCGCCGATCGCGATACGCAGGAACACCACGGCGCTCGGCGACAGCTCGGCGAAGAGGTTCTTGGCCAGCCCGGCGCCCACCTGCACGGACAGGATCGCGAGCAGCACCAGGCCGGGCGGCGGGATCGAGTCCGACGCCGCCCGCAGCAGCGCGCCGGGACCGGCCCCGGCCCGCCGGGCGCGCAACGGCCTGATCCGGTACGGCTCCGCCGCCCCCCACACGGGTTCAGCCGTCATCCGGCCGCCACCTCCCACGTTCGCCGGCCGCCTCGAACCGGCGCCGACCACTCGATCCGAGTCGATCCGAGCGCAGAACCTATCGCCTCGGTTCGAGTCGCATGGCACCGAGGTCGGGCTCGTCCGCCGCGCTCGCCTCCGTGCCGTTCCTCTGTGCCGTTCCTCGGCGCCCTCCCGGGCGCCGCTCTCCAGGCCCTCTCCCGGGCGCCTACTCCCAGCGGAAGGTGCGGCCGGCCAGCCCGAGCGTGACCACGGCCCACACGAGCAACACGAGCACCGGGCCGGTGGGGCACCCGCCGCCGGAGGCCAGCACCGAGCGCATGCCGTTCGTCAGCGCGGTGATGGGCAGGAGCTCCAGGATCGGGCGGACGCCCTCCGGGAACGAGGCGACCGGGAACACGACGCCGCCGAGCCCCAGCAGGACGAGGTAGACGAGGTTGGCCGCGGCCAGCGTGGCCTCGGCCCTGAGCGTGCCGGCGATCAGCAGGCCGAGCCCGCTGAACGCGGCGGTGCCGAGCACGATGAGCAGTGCGATCCAGAGCGGGTCGCCGTGCGGGGACCATCCCATCAGCAGCGCGACCACGGTGATCACCGCGACCTGGATCACCTCGACGCCGAGGACCGCGGTGGTCTTGGCGAACATCAGCCCCGGCCGGGACAGGGGCGTGGCGCCCAGGCGCTTGAGCACGCCGTACCGGCGTTCGAACCCGGTGGCGATCGCCTGGCCGGTGAAGGCCGTCGACATGACCGCGAGCGCGAGCACGCCGGGGGTGACGAAGTCGACGCGGGTGCCGTCCACGCTGATCAGGGGCGCCCGTGAGAAGCCGACGAGCAGCAGCACGGGGATGATCAGGGTGAGCAGCAGTTGCTCGCCGTTGCGCAGCATGGCGCGCATCTCCGCGCCCGCCTGCGCCAGCACCATCCGCGGCAGCGGGGCCGCCCCCGGACGGGGGGCGAAGTCGAGCGTCGAGGTCATCACGTGGTCCGATCGGAGGGGGCCGGCCGCGCCTGGCCCCGCCTGAGGGGGGTCATCGCAGCTCCCGGCCGGTGAGTTCGAGGAAGACGTCTTCGAGGGTGCGCCGCTCGATGCTGAGGTCCTCGGTGGTGACGCCCTCGCTCGCGCACCACGCGGTGACCGTCGCGAGCAGTCCGGGGGCGACCTGACCCTCGATGATGTAGTGCCCGGCGGGCGACTCCTTGGCGGCGCTTCCCTGGGGCAGGGCGCTGAGCAGCTCGTCCAGGTTCAGCCCGGGACGGGCCCGGAACCGGAGCTGGCGCTCCGCGCCGGTCAGCGTCGCGGGGGTTCCGGTGGCGACGACCCGCCCATGGTCGATGATGATCACCTGGTCGGCGAGCTTCTCCGCCTCGTCCATGTAGTGCGTGGTGAGGACGACGGACACCCCTGCCTCGCGCAGGCCGGTGACGACGTCCCAGCAGGCGTACCTGGCCTGCGGGTCCAGGCCCGCCGTCGGCTCGTCGAGGAAGACCAGCTCCGGCCGCCCCACGATGGCCCCGACCAGCGACAGCCGCTGCTGCTGCCCGCCGGACAGTCGCCGGTACGGCGTACGGGCGTGCTCGCTCAGGCCGAGGCGGTCGAGGAGCGCGGCAGGGTCGAGCGGGTGCGCGTGGAAGCGGGCCATGAGGCGCAGCCACTCCCCGGCGCGCATCGCGGGCGGCACCCCTCCGCTCTGGAGCATCACGCCGACCCGCGCCTTCAGGGAGGAGTCGGACGGGTCGCGGCCGAGCACGCGCACGGAGCCCCCGTCCGGCCGGCGGAATCCCTCGCAGATCTCGATCGTGGACGTCTTGCCCGCGCCGTTGGGACCGAGGATCGCGGTGACCTCGCCGCGGGCGCAGGACAGCGTCAGCCCGTCGATCGCGGTGGTGCGACCGTAGCGTTTGACGAGGTCGCGCACCTCGACCGCGGGAGCGCTGGCCGCGTCTCCCGCGGATCGCGTGTTCGCGGCGTCCGGCATCATGGTTCTCCTGCCTGCCGTCCGCACCATGGCAGACACCGGGGCACACAGTGGCCGGCAGTCCCCACGCTACCGGCCTCCCCCCAGCCAGATGGGACACACTTCTTGACGAAACGAGTCTAGGGAGGCGACGGTGTGCCTCCGCCGCCGGAGGTCTCCTCGCGCGTGCCGGGGCCCGTCCGAGCAGGTTAGGTAAGGCTACCCTGCGTGACAAATTGCATTCCGGACGGCTCCCTCTTCATTTGTGGCGCGGGAAGGAATTACGGCACACTGATGTTGTGAAATACGTGCCCGGGAAGACGCACGCCGAGAACGCCGCCACCGCGCGGCGATCCGGCGCGTCCGAGAGCACAGCCGGGAACACGTCCGGGAACACGTCCGCCGCGAACGCCTCCGCCGCCCATCTGTCGGCCGAGCGGGGCACACGCGCGCGGGTCGCGCGTCTCATCCTGGAACACGGCCCGGTGACGGCCGCTTCCCTGGGCGAACGGCTGGGGCTCACGCCCGCCGCCGTCCGCCGTCACCTGGACGCGCTGCTCGCCGACGGGATGATCGAACCCCGTACGGCACGGCCGCGCGGCCAGCGGGGCAGGGGCAGGCCGGCGAAGCTGTTCGCGATCACCGACGCGGGTCGCAGCACCTTCGTCCACGCCTATGACGACCTGGCGGGCAGCGCGCTGCGCTTCCTGGCCGAGCGCATGGGCGACGAGGCCGTGTCCGAGTTCGCGCGGGCACAGGTGTCCGGCCTGGTCAGCAGACTGGAGTCGGTCATGCGCGAGGTCCCCGCCGACCAGCGGATCCGCGTGCTGGCCGAGGCGCTGTCCGCCGAGGGCTACGCGGCCTCGGCGACCGAGACGGGCAAAGGGGGCGAGCAGCTCTGCCAGCACCACTGCCCGGTCGCGCACGTGGCCGCGGCGTTCCCGCAGCTGTGCGAAGCCGAGACAGAGGCCTTCGGGCAACTTCTCGGCACACCGGTGCAACGACTGGCCACGATCGCCAACGGCGACGGGGTCTGCACCACACACGTGAGTTCTCACGCGTTGGCCGTACGGCACGCGCGTAGTCATGAAACGACGAGCAAGGAGTCCGGAAGGTGACTGTCACCGACCGCCCGGAGCTTGAAGGCCTCGGGAATTACAAGTTCGGCTGGGCCGACTCGGACGTGGCCGGAGCCGCGGCCCGCCGCGGTCTCTCCGAGGAGGTCGTCCGCAACATCTCCGCGCTCAAGAACGAGCCGGAGTGGATGCTGGACCTGCGCCTCAAGGGCCTGCGGCTGTTCGGAAAGAAGCCCCTGCCGACCTGGGGTTCGGACCTCACCGGCATCGACTTCGACAACATCAAGTACTTCGTGCGCTCCACGGAGAAGCAGGCCGCCTCCTGGGACGAACTGCCCGCCGACATCAAGAACACCTACGACAAGCTCGGCATCCCCGAGGCGGAGAAGCAGCGCCTCATCGCCGGCGTCGCCGCGCAGTACGAGTCGGAGGTCGTCTACCACAAGATCCGTGAGGACCTTGAGGAGAAGGGCGTCATCTTCGTCGACACCGACACCGGCCTCAAGGAGCACGAGGAGCTCTTCAAGGAGTACTTCGGCTCGGTGATCCCGGTCGGCGACAACAAGTTCGCCTCGCTGAACACCGCGGTCTGGTCCGGAGGGTCGTTCATCTACGTCCCGCCGAACGTCAACGTGGAGATCCCGCTGCAGGCCTACTTCCGGATCAACACCGAGAACATGGGCCAGTTCGAGCGCACCCTGATCATCGTGGACGAGAACTCCTACGTCCACTACGTCGAGGGCTGCACCGCGCCGATCTACTCGTCCGACTCGCTGCACTCCGCGGTCGTCGAGATCATCGTGAAGAAGGGCGCCCGCTGCCGGTACACGACCATCCAGAACTGGTCGAACAACGTCTACAACCTGGTCACCAAGCGCGCCGTGGCGTACGAGGGCGCGACCATGGAGTGGATCGACGGCAACATCGGCTCCAAGGTCACGATGAAGTACCCCGCCGTCTACCTCATGGGGGAGCGGGCCAAGGGCGAGACCCTGTCGGTCGCCTTCGCCGGTGAGGGCCAGCACCAGGACGCCGGCGCCAAGATGGTGCACCTCGCGCCGAAGACGTCGAGCACGATCGTGTCCAAGTCCGTCGCCCGCGGCGGCGGCCGCACCTCCTACCGCGGTCTCGTGCAGATCGAGGAGGGTGCCGCCGGGTCGGCCTCGACGGTGAAGTGCGACGCGCTGCTCGTCGACCAGATCAGCCGCTCCGACACCTACCCCTACGTCGACGTCCGCGAGGACGACGTCTCGATGGGCCACGAGGCCACGGTCTCCAAGGTCTCGGAGGACCAGCTCTTCTACCTCATGAGCCGCGGCCTGAACGAGGACGAGGCGATGGCGATGATCGTGCGCGGCTTCGTCGAGCCGATCGCCAGGGAGCTCCCGATGGAGTACGCCCTGGAGCTGAACCGCCTGATCGAGCTGCAGATGGAAGGGGCCGTCGGCTGATGGGTCTGGAAACGATGCCGGTGTCCAAGCTCCACGCGGAGTCCTCGTACGACCCGGCCGACTTCCCGGTGCCGACCGGCCGCGAGGAGGAGTGGCGCTTCACGCCGCTGTCCCGCCTCAAGGGACTCCACGACGGCACGGCCGCCCCCACGGGGAACGTCGTGATCGACGTGGCCGCGGCGCCCGAGGTCACCGTCGAGACGGTCGGCCGCGACGACGCCAGGATCGGCCAGGCGTACGTGCCGGCCGACCGGGTCAGCGCGCAGGCGTACGCCTCGTTCGAGAAGGCGACGATCATCACGGTGCCCCGGGAGGTCGTGGCCTCCCGGCCGACCGTGGTCAACGTGCGCGGCCTCGCGGAGGGCGCCGGCCACGGAGCGGCCTTCGGCCACATCCTGGTCAAGGTCGAGCCGATGGCCCAGGCGGTGCTGGTCCTGGACCACACCGGCGGCGCCGTCTACGCCGACAATGTCGAGTTCGCGATCGGCGAGGGCGCCACCCTCAAGGTCGTCAGCCTGCAGGACTGGGCCGACGGCGCCGTCCACGTCTCCCACCACCACGCGCAGCTGGGCAAGGACGCGACGTTCCGGTCCTTCGTGGTGACCCTCGGCGGCGACCTCGTACGGCTCTCGCCGTCCGTGTCGTACAGCGCGTCGGGCGGCGACGCCGACCTGACCGGCCTCTACTTCGTGGACGCCGGGCAGCACCTGGAGCACCGCCTATGGGTCGACCACGCCGTGCCCAACTGCCGCAGCAACGTGACCTACAAGGGTGCGCTGCAGGGCGAAGGAGCGCACGCCGTGTGGATCGGCGATGTGATCATCCGGGCCGAGGCCGAGGGCACCGACACCTACGAGCTCAACCGGAACCTCCTCCTCACCGACGGCGCCCGCGCCGACTCGGTGCCGAACCTGGAGATCCTCACCGGCGAGGTCGCCGGGGCGGGCCACGCCTCCGCATCCGGCCGTCTCGACGACGAGCACATCTTCTACCTGCAGGCCCGCGGCATCCCGTACGACGAGGCCAGGCGCCTCGTGGTGCACGGCTTCTTCGCCCAGCTCCTGGAGAAGATCGAGGTCGAGGAGATCCGCGAGCGCGTGCTGTCCGCGGTGGAGGCGGAGCTCGCGCGATGAGTTTCGAGAAGGTCTGCAAGGTCAGCGACATCCCCGACGACGGCGCCCTGGGCGTCGAGGTCGGGGAGACCCCGGTCGCGCTCGTACGCACCGGCGGTGAGGTCTTCGCGCTGCACGACGTGTGCTCGCACGCCGAGGTGAAGCTGAGCGAGGGCGACGTCTACGACCACACCCTCGAGTGCTGGCTGCACGGCTCGTGCTTCGACCTGCGCAGCGGCAAGCCCACCGGCCCGCCGGCCACCAAGCCCGTGAACGTCTACCGAGTCAAGATCGACGGCGATGACGTGTACGTCTCGCTCTCGAAGGAGTAATACGTGTCAACCCTTGAGATTCGTGACCTGCACGTCGCCGTCGGCGACAAGGAGATCCTCCGCGGGGTCAACCTGACCGTCAGCGCGGGCGAGACGCACGCCATCATGGGGCCCAACGGCTCCGGCAAGTCCACTCTCGCCTACGCGGTCGCGGGGCATCCGAAGTACACCATCACCTCCGGCAGCGTGCTGCTCGACGGTGAGGACCTGCTGGCCATGTCGGTGGACGAGCGCGCCCGCGCCGGCCTGTTCCTCGCGATGCAGTACCCCGTCGAGGTCCCCGGCGTCAGCGTCTCCAACTTCCTGCGCTCGGCCGTCACCGCGGTCCGCGGCGAGGCCCCGAAGCTCCGTGACTTCGCCAGGGACCTGAAGAACGGCATGGACGCCCTGTCCATCGACTCGGCCTTCGCGCAGCGCAACACCAACGAGGGCTTCTCCGGCGGTGAGAAGAAGCGGCACGAGATCCTCCAGCTCGAGCTGCTCAAGCCGAAGATCGCCGTCCTGGACGAGACCGACTCGGGCCTCGACGTCGACGCGCTGCGCGTCGTCTCCGAGGGCATCAACCGGTTCCGCGCCTCCGGCGACACCGGCGTGCTGCTGATCACCCACTACACCCGCATCCTGCGTTACGTGCAGCCCGAATTCGTGCACGTCTTCGCCGGCGGCCGGATCGTCGAGGAGGGCGGCCCCGAGCTCGCCGACAAGCTGGAGGACGAGGGATACGAGGCCTACGTGAAGGCGTCCGCGTAATGAGCGTTCCGAGCTTCGACGTGGAGAGGGTCAGGAAGGACTTCCCGATCCTCTCCCGCGAGCTGCCCGGCGGCCGGCCCCTGGTCTACCTCGACTCGGGCAACTCCTCGCAGAAGCCCAACCAGGTGATCGACACGATGCGCGAGCACCTGGCCCAGCACTACAGCAACGTCGGCCGGGCCCTGCACGCGCTCGGCAGCGAGTCCACCGAGGCGTACGAAGCCGCCCGTGACAAGGTGGCCGGGTTCATCGGCGCGCCGTCGCGGGACGAGGTCATCTTCACGAAGAACGCCTCCGAGGCGATCAACCTGGTCGCCTACGCCTTCGGCAACCCCGTGAACACCGACGACAGGTTCCGCGTCGGCCCCGGCGACGAGATCGTCATCACGGAGATGGAGCACCACTCCAACATCGTGCCGTGGCAGCTGCTCGCGCAGCGCACCGGCGCGAAGCTGCGCTGGTTCTCCGTCACGGACGAGGGACGCCTCTCGCTGGACGACCTCGACGAGCTGGTCAACGAGCGCACGAAGATCGTCTCGATCGTGCACCAGTCGAACGTGCTCGGCACGGTCAACTCGATCTCCCCGATCCTGGCGCGGGCCCGCGAGGTCGGCGCGCTGATGATGGTCGACGCCTCCCAGTCGGTGCCCCACCAGCGGGTGGACGTGGACGACCTCGACGTCGACTTCGTCGCCTTCACCGGGCACAAGATGGTCGGCCCGTCCGGCATCGGCGTGCTCTGGGGCCGCCGTGAGCTGCTCGACGCCATGCCGCCGTTCCTCGGCGGCGGCGAGATGATCGAGGCGGTCTGGATGGACCGCTCGACCTACGCCCCGCTGCCGCACAAGTTCGAGGCGGGGACGCCGCCGATCGTGGAGGCCGTCGGCCTCGGCGCCGCGGTCGACTACCTCACGTCGATCGGCATGGACGCGATCAAGCAGCACGAGAGGGAGCTCACCGGCTACGCCCTGGAGGCGCTGCGGGAGATCCCGGGGCTGAGGATCATCGGTCCGCGCACGGTCATCGCCCGTGGCGGCACGGTCTCGTTCACCTTGGAGGGCATCCACCCGCACGACGTCGGCCAGATCCTGGACGACGTGTTCGGCGTGGCCGTCCGGGTAGGACACCACTGCGCCCGCCCGCTTCACCTGCGGTTCGGAATTCCGGCGACCACGCGGGCGTCGTTCTACCTGTACAACACGACGGCCGAGATCGACGCTCTGGTTCGCGGCCTCCACCATGTCCAGAAGGTGTTCGGCTGAGCCATGATCGCTGAATCCATGTACCAGGAGCTGATCCTGGAGCACTACAAGCATCCGCAGGGCCGCGGGCTGCGTGAGCCGTACGACGCCGAAGTGCACCACGTCAACCCGACCTGCGGTGACGAGGTCACCCTGCGGGTGAAGCTGGGCGACGGCGGCAAGGTCCTGGACGTCTCCTACGACGGCCAGGGGTGCTCGATCAGCCAGGCCGCCGCCTCCGTCCTGTACGAGCTCGCCACCGACTCCACGGTCGAGGAGTCCCTCTCCGTCGTCGACGAGTTCACCCGGCTCATGCAGGGCCGGGGCCAGGTCGAGGCGGACGAGGACGTCCTCGGTGACGCCGTGGCCTTCGCCGGCGTGGCCAAGTTCCCCGCCCGGGTCAAGTGCGCGCTGCTGTCCTGGATGGCCTACAAGGACGCGGTACTGCGGAGCCAGGCGTGACCCCTCGAACGAACGTAAGGAGGATGGCGTGAGCAAGCCGACCGAGACCCCCACGGCGACGTTCGACGGAGAGACCTCCCTCGACGACGTCCTGGAGGCGCTGAAGGACGTCGTGGACCCCGAGCTCGGGATCAACGTGGTCGATCTCGGCCTGATCTACGGAGTGAACCTCGACTCCGCCGGTGAGGGCGAGCAGCCGATCGCCACGATCGACATGACGCTGACCAGCGCCGCCTGCCCGCTGACCGACGTCATCGAGGACCAGGCCAACTCGGCCCTCGCCGACCTCGTGTCCAGCGTCGTGATCAACTGGGTGTGGCTTCCGCCGTGGGGCCCGGACAAGATCACCGACGAGGGGCGCGAGCAGCTCCGCATGCTGGGGTTCAACGTCTGAACCCGGGTCGTACAGCCCTTGAGGGGCCGCGACGGCCGATCATCCGGCCGATCCACCGATGGTGCCGCGTCACGCACGATGAGGCGGCACCATCGGCATGATCGGCCGACCGGTCGGCCGTGTTCAGCCGTGCGCCGGGGACGTTCGTCGTGATGTTGACGTCCCGGGAATGGTGTATGGTTGCATCTCGTTATGCCCGAAGCGACTTGAATGACGGTGTCCGTGACAAGGCCGCTCGCGTCGACGCGAGTGCCCTGCACGTCTGCGGGAACGCCGAAGTCGCCGGTTTGACCGCAGTGCCGCATCACCAACGCGCAGATCGCGTGGCACTGCCGCCCGACGCAGGGGCCAGCCCGCCGGATGAATCGGCGGCGCCGGACTTTGTGTCCGTCCAGGAAAGCAGTCCTGGAAGCTCCGCCCTGAACACCCCTGCGTCCGAATGAATGTATGAAGTACGGCCACGCCGTACCCGTCCTGGCTCGTCCTTTCGCAGAAGTGACGCGCCCCCGTGTTTCGACACGTCATCTTCGATGAAAGGCACGAACCTCGTGACCATGCTTGACGCTGGCCATATTTCCCCCGATTCGTCGGTGGATTCCTCCACGGATTCCTCCACGGTCTCCTCCGCGCCGTCCGAGGCCCCCGACGCCGAGCAGGCGAACGGCTTCGCGCTGCTCGGCCTGCCGAGGCCGCTTGTCTCCGGGCTGGCCAGGGAGGGCATCACCGCGCCGTTCCCCATCCAGAGCGCGGCCATCCCCGACGTGCTCGCCGGACGTGACGTGCTCGGCCGGGGCCAGACCGGCTCCGGCAAGACGCTCGCCTTCGGCCTGCCCACCATGGCCCGCATCGCCGGGGAGCGCGCGCTGCCCAAGCGCCCGCGCGCCATTGTCCTCGTGCCCACCCGTGAGCTGGCCCTGCAGGTGGCCGACGCCTTGGAGCCGCTCGGCCGGGGCTTGTCGCTGCGTACCAGGACCGTCGTCGGCGGCATGTCCATGGGCAGGCAGATCGAGGCGCTGCGGCGCGGCGTCGAGATCGTCGTGGCCACCCCCGGGCGCCTGACCGACCTCATGGAGCAGGGCGAGTGCTCGCTCCAGGACGTCCAGGTCACCGTGCTCGACGAGGCCGACCACATGTGCGACCTCGGCTTCTTCCCCGTGGTGAGCGCGATCCTCGACGCCACCCCCGCCGACAGCCAGCGGCTGCTCTTCTCCGCCACCCTCGACGGTGACGTGGACAAGCTGGTCCAGCGCTTCCTCACCGACCCGGTGACGCACTCGCTGGCCCCGGCGACCTCCTCGGTCGAGACCATGGAGCACCACCTCTTCCAGGTCCACAGGGACGACAAGGTCGACGTGACGGCCGAGATCGCCAACCGCGAGGGCCGTACGATCCTGTTCGTCCGCACCCAGCACGGTGTGGACCGGGTCGTCAAGCAGCTCGCCCGGGTCGGCATCCGCGCCGGCGGCCTGCACGGAGGCAAGCGGCAGAACCAGCGCACCCGCATCCTCGGGGAGTTCCGCGAGGGCAACGTGAGCGTGCTCGTCTGCACCGACGTCGCCGCCCGCGGCATCCACGTCGACGACGTCAGCCTCGTGCTGCACGTCGATCCTCCGATGGACCACAAGAGCTACCTGCACCGCGGCGGTCGTACGGCCCGCGCGGGCGAGAGCGGCAGCGTCGTGACGCTCGTCATGCCGAACGAGCGCCGCTCCACCGACGCGATGACCCGGCGTGCGGGCATCAGCCCGTCGCGCCACCGGGTCCGCCCCGGTGACTCGGTGCTCACCGAGGTCGCCGGCGCGCGTCAGCCCAGCGGCGAGGCGATCCCCGTGTGGGAGCCCGACGTGCGCAAGCCGCTGCGTCCGCGCCGTGAGGGCCAGGGCGGAGAGGGCCGTTCCCGCCGCTTCGGCGACCGCCGCGACCGCCGGTTCGACCGCGACGGCCGGCCGGGCCGCGACGGTGGACGGCGCTTCGAGGGCCGGGGGAGTGACGAGCGCGATTCCGAGAACCGTGCCGCCGAGCACACCGGCGCCGAGAACCGGGGCTTCGAGAGCCGGGGCCAGGAGAACCGCTCCTTCCAGGGCAGGGAGTACGGAGGGGCCCGCGACGGAGCGCGCCCGTTCCGTGGCGACCGTGACAACCGTCCGTTCCGTGGCGACCGTGACGGCGGCTCCTACCGGGGCGATCGGGAGAGCCGTCCCTTCCGTGGCGACCGCGACGGCGGTTCGTTCCGTGGCGACAGCCAGGGCTCCTACCAGGGAGACCGTCCCGCCTACCGTGGTGACCGTGACGGCGGTTCGTTCCGCGGCGACCGTGACGGCGGCGACAACCGCCGCTACCAGGGGGACCGCTCGCGCGGTTCCTTGAGCGACAACCGGGGTTCGTACGGCGGCTTCCGGGGCGACCGGTCGCGTGGAGGGAACGGCGAGGGCCGCCCGGACCAGCGTGGCGCCGGCTTCCGTGAGGGCGACCGCACCGGGGACCGCAGCGGGGCTCCCCACGAGGGCCACCGTGATCACCGTGACGGTTACCGCGGCGAGCGCCGCCCGGATAGCCGAGGCGACTTCCGCGCTCCGCGCGGCGGCGGCTTCCGCCAGGGCGGCCGTCCGGGCGGTCGCGCCGGAGGCCACTCCGGCAACCGTTCCGGCCACTGAGCACACACCGTTCGACCCGGCAGGCGCCGGTGTCCCGCAGGGGGCACCGGCGCCTGCCGCGTTTCGGCGGACCCGCCTGACGGCACACCCTCTCCGGGCCCGGACCCGGCGTGATGGACGACAGGCTCAGTCGCCGTGCCAGGAGCGCCAGAGGCCGGCGTAGGTCCCGCCCGCGGACACCAGGTCGTCATGGGGGCCGAGTTCGGTGATCACACCGGCGTCCGTCACCGCGACCCGGTCGGCGTCGTGCGCCGTGTGAAGCCGGTGCGCGATGGCGATCACGGTGCGCCCGTCCAACCGGTACGCGGCTTCCCCCAGGTCGGTGTCGAGGCCGTCCGGCAGCTCGTCGGCCCAGCGGGCGCCGACGGTGGCGAGCGCGGCGCGCAGCCGGTCGTCGTCCGCGTCCGGCGCGGCGATCAGGTGCACCACCACGTCCGCCTGTTCCAGCACGAAGGGCGAGGTGCTGGTGACGACGGTGGTCAGGCCGGCGCGCGCGGTACGCAGCCGGGCGGCCAGCACGGCCTCCGTGTGGGCGTCGACCGCCGAGGTCGGTTCGACGGCCAGCAGCACCTCCGGTCCGGCGCACAGCGCCCGGGCGAGCCGGAGCCGCTGGCGTTGTCCCCCGGACAGGCTCAGGCCCCGGGCGGCGACGACCGAGTCGAGACCGTCGGGCAGCGCGTCCACGATGTCCGCGGCGGCCGCCGCGTGGATCGCGGCCCCCACGGCCGAGTCCTCGGGGTGGCCCCTGCCGCTCACCACCTCGCGGACGGTTCCGGCGAACAGATCGGCGTCGTTGTCCGCGACCAGGATGCGCTCGCGGACCTGGGCCAGGGGGACCGCGTCCAGCCGCACGCCGCCCCAGAGGACATCGGAGTCCTCGAACCGGCCGATGCGCTCGACCACAGACGCGGCGTCCGCGGGGCGCGCGCCGGTGAGCACAATGAACAGGCCCGGCGGCACCTCGACGCCGGAGACGGGATCGTGGAGCACGGCCGGGCCCGCGGGCGCGTCCGCGGTGGTGGCGGGGCTCGTCCGGCCGGGTGCCAGAGCGAGGAATCCGGTGACCCGCCGGGCGGCGACCACTCCGCGGGCCAGGTTGGAGCCACCCATGATGAGGACGGTCATCGGAATGGCCAGCATCGCGACGTACCCGTAGGCCGCGACCAGATCGCCGATGGTGAGCGATCCCTCGGCGGCCATCCGGGCGCCGAGCCAGGTGACCAGCGCGAGGAAGAGCAGGGGCAGCCCGCCGCCGAGCGCGCCGACCCAGCTGGTGGCGGCGCCCACCCGGTAACCCTCCTGGCACAGCTCGCGCGAGTGCCGCCGGTAGCGGTCGGCGTGCGTCTCCTTGCCGCCCAGACCGTTGAGCACCCGCAGGCCGGCCACCACGTCCACCAGCCTGGCGGCCAGCGCGCCCTGCCGCTCCCGGTAGTCGTCCCCGGCGCTCAGAACCCGGCCCAACAGGGGCCCGATGACGACGGCGAGCAACGGCGCACCGGCGAGTACCACGAGGGCGAGCGTGAGGGAGATGTCCGCGAGCACGAATGCGACGACCACGTACCCGACGACGGCGCCGATCCCGGACCGGCGACGGACATCGCCTGGGAGATCGTCCGCGCGTCGCTCAGGCCGATCGCCACCACCTCACCGGTCGCGACCCGGCGGGGCAGCGTGTCGCCGAGCCGGAACGACTGGTCCATGATCGCCCGCACGGTACGGAACATCGCGTCCATCCGGACCTTCGTCGTCGTCCGGTGTTGTGCCATGCCCAGCAGGGCGGTTCCCGCCCCCGCGGTCAGCATCGCGGCCGTCCAGCCCGCCAGCGCCCGGGAGTCGTGGGCGGATAGGCCGCGTCGACGGCACGGGAGAGCAGGTACGGCGGTAGGGCCATGGTGACCATCCACGCGCTGCTCAGCAGCGACCCGGTCAGGATGCGGCGCTTCTGGCGGATCGTCAGCCACAGGAGGAACCGCACCGGCCCTCGGATCTTCGCGTCAGGGGATGTCACCGGCGAAGGTTAGTGGCGGGCGGAGGGGTGATCAACGCATTATCGCGCCCGCTCACGCTCCCGCCGGATGAGAGGTTCGCCCTCTGAGCCGCCCGGATCATGAACGACCATGCTCGGCCGTCGTTCCTGTACGGTTCCACGTCACCGGGATCACGCGCGACGCGCGCTCCCGGCACGTCCGCGTCACCCGGGATCCCCACCCGTGTGCGTCTGTCGCAAGTCGTAAGGAGCCCCCTTGTTCGTCGACCTGCCGCTCGACCAGCTCCGTGCCTACCTGCCCGAACGCGGCGAGCCCGCGGACTTCGACGACTTCTGGGAGCGCACGCTGTCGGAGTCACGGGCGCATGATCTGGCGGCGACCTTCACCCCGTACGACGCCCACCTCGCACGCGTGGACGTGTACGACGTGACCTTCGCGGGCTTCGGCGGGCACCCGATCAAGGGATGGCTGCTCACCCCCGCGTCCCCGGAGGGGCCGCTGCCGTGCGTCGTCGAGTTCATCGGCTACAACGGCGGGCGCGGCCTGCCGCACGAGTGGCTGCTGTGGCCCTCGGCGGGATACGCCGCCTTCGTGATGGACACGCGGGGCCAGGGCGGCGGGTGGCGGCAGGGCGACACACCCGATCCGGCCCCGGGGACCGGTCCCGAGACGGCGGGGAAGCTGACGCGTGGCGTGCTCGACCGCGACGATTACTACTACCGGCGCCTGTACACCGACGTCGTACGCGCCGTCGAGGCGGCCAGGGCGCATCCCGCCGTGGACGCGGAGCGGATCGCCGTCGCGGGCGGCAGCCAGGGCGGCGGCATGGCACTGGCCGCGGCCGCGCTGGCCCCGCGAATCGGCGCGGACATCTCCTACGCTTTCGTCGACGTGCCGTTCATGTGCCACATCCGCCACGCCGTGGAGATCACCGACGCCCTGCCGTACGGGGAGCTGAGCCGGTTCTGCGCGGTCAACCGGGACAGGGCCGAGGACGTCTTCGCCACTCTCGCCTACTTCGACGGGACGAACTTCGCGGCCAGGGCGACGGTGCCCGCCCGGTTCTCCGTCGGGCTGCGCGACGAGGTGACCCCGGCCTCGACCGTGTTCGCCGCCTACAATCACTACGCCGGTGCCAAGGACATCTCGATCTGGCCGTTCAACGGGCACGAGGGCGGCCAGTCCCTCCAGGCCTTGGAACACCTGAGGATCGCCAGAAAGATCTTCGGCTGACGCGGACGGGTGGCGCGATGCGGCTGGTCGTACGGACCGACTACGCTGGTTCCGCATCGCCCGACGACCCTGAAAGAGATCATGAAGACCTTCGAAGAGCTGTACGCCGAGCTGTCGGAGAAGGCGCGCACCCGGCCAGAGGGCTCGGGCACCGTGGCCGCGCTGGACGCCGGGGTCCATGCCATCGGTAAGAAGGTCGTCGAGGAGGCCGCCGAGAGCTGGATGGCGGCCGAGCACGAGTCCACGGATCGGGCGGCGGAGGAGATCTCCCAGCTGCTCTACCACGTGCAGGTCCTCATGCTGGCGCGCGGCATCGGGCTGGACGAGGTCTACAAGCATCTCTAGGCCGCCCACCGGGTGGCCTGAATGCGTTCCGTGACCTCGTCATCCGCATCCCGAAGGGTTTCTGCCACACCATGTTGCGTCTCGCCGTACCGAACAAGGGCGCGCTCGCCGATGCCGCCCAGACCATCCTGAAAGAGGCCGGATACCGTCCGCGCAAGGACAGCAAGGAACTCGTGGTCATCGACCCCGAGAACTCCTGCGAGCTGTTCTTCCTGCGTCCCCGCGACATCGCCGTCTACGTGGGCGAGGGCACGCTCGACGCGGGCATCACCGGCCGCGACATGCTGTTCGACTCGGGCGCCCCGGCCGAGGAGGTCGTCCCGCTCGGCTTCGGCGGGTCCACGTTCCGCTTCGCCGCCCCCGCCGGGCGGTACGGCAGCGCCGCCGACCTGTCCGGCCTGCGGATCGCCACCTCCTACTCCGGCCTCCTCGGCAAATACCTGGCCGACGAGGGCATCGACGCCCGGGTGATCAAGCTCGACGGCGCCGTGGAGACGGCCATCCGGCTGGGCGTCGCGGACGCCGTCGCCGACGTCGTCGAGACCGGCACCACGCTCCGCAACGTCGGCCTGGAGGTCTTCGGCGAGCCCATCGCCCACTCCGAGGCCGTGCTCATCAAGCGGAGCGGCGCCCCGGAGACGAACGGCTTCCAGCAGCTCATCCGGCGGCTGCAGGGCGTCCTGGTCGCCCGCGACTACGTCATGATGGACTACGACATCCGCGCCGAGCGCATCGACGAGGCCATCACGATCACGCCGGGCGTCGAGGGGCCGACGGTGTCCCCGCTGCACCGCGAGGGGTGGGTGGCGGTCCGCGCCATGGTGCCGCGCAAGGGCCACCAGCAGATCATGGACCAGCTCTGGGAGATCGGCGCGAAGGCCATCCTGGTCACCGCCATCTACGCCTGCCGTCTCTGACGCTCCGGCGCCGCGGTGACGGGCCGGCCGCGCGCGCCCTCGTCCAGGGGGAGCGTGTGGCCGGGTTCACCATCGGGCGGATGGAACGTTTCCTGTTCGCCGGTACCCGCGGCCCCGCCAGGCACGTCGTCCTCGGCGGCGCCCGCCGCTGAGCCCGTCCGGGTCGTCCGCGGTCAGCGCCTCGGGCCCGACAGGAGGCCGGACCGGTTCAGATAGTCGATCAACGGTCCGCTGGAGGCCAGCCGGCCCTTGCGCTGAGCCTTGCTCAGCGTCCTGCCGAGGTCCCGCAGTTTCTTCTGGACCTTCCTGGGCTCCCCGTCCGCGAGCTCCTCCCGGATCTCCTCGATCTCCTCGCGTACCTTCTCCGCCGTGTCGGAGTCGATGCCGTGCTGCCGCTCCTGGGCGGTCAGGGCGCTCTCCAGTCCGGCCAGCCACGCCTGAGGACCGCTCGCGGTCCTGCTCGGCGAGGGAGACGGCGCGGCGGACGGCGTCGTGGACGGGCTCTGCCGGGTGGGGGAGGGCGTCGTGGCGACCCCCGTACTCATCGCGGCGGGGGAGGCGCCGGGCGACGGCGTCGACGAGGGGGACGCGAGCCACACCACCGCCACGACGGGGAGGACCGCGGCCGCCGCGATCATCGCGCCCTTGCGCCGGGACATCCCGCCACGCGTCGCCCGCCCACCCGGTCCCCCGTGTACGGAGGTCCCGTGTAAGGAAGGGGCGGACAGGGACGGCTGGTACGCGGTCGGCCCTCCATACGCGGTCGACCCCCCGTACGCGGTGGACCCGCCGGGTCCGGTCGGCCCTCCATACCCGGTCGGTCCTCCGTACGCGAGAGGGCCGAGCGGGGACGCAGCGGGTGGCCAGGCGGCGGGCGGGACGCCGACGTCGTGCGACGCGGCGCCTCCCACGTCGAGCACCGCGGTGTCGCCCGCCCGCGCCGGGCGCGGGTCCACGCGCATCCGGGCGACCACCTCTCCGGCGGCCGGTCGGGCACGGGGCTCCTTGTCCAGCAGCGCCAGCACCAGCGCCTCCAGCTCGACCGGAAGGTCGGGCCGGTAGCGGCGCAGCGGAGCCGGAGCCTGTTGGACGTGTTGGAAGACCAGCTCGGTCGAGCTCCCGGCGAACGGCGGGTGGCCGCACAGGAGCTCGTAGCACACGCAGCCGAGCGCGTACATGTCGCTGGCGGCGTCCCCGGGCCGGCCCATGATCTGCTCTGGGGACAGGTACGCCGCGGTGCCGACGATCATGCCGACGGCGGTCAGCCGGCCCGCCGCCTCGTCCGCCAGCCGGGCGATCCCGAAGTCGACCACCTTGAGCTGGCCGTCCTCGGTCAGGTGCAGGTTCGCGGGCTTGACGTCGCGGTGCACCACCCCGGCCCGGTGCGCGGCGTCCAGGCCGATCGCGGCCTGTGCCGCGAGACGGCGGACCTCGTCCACCCCGAGCGGCCCGCGCGCCGCCAGTTCCTCGGCCAGGCTCCGCCCGGAGAGCAACTCCATCACAAGGAACGGGCGCCCGCCCTGCTCGCCCACGTCGTACACGCTGACCACGTTGGGGTGCACCACCCGCGCGGCGGTGCGGGCCTCCTGGGCGAACCGCGCCCGCATCGACGGGTCGGACGCCTCGGCCGCGAAGATCTTGACCGCCACGGGCCAGTCGCGGTGCAGGTCGCGGCCGCGCCACACCTCGGCCATCCCGCCCCGGCCGATCAGCGCGTCCAGGCGGTAGCGGTCGCCGAGCACGGAGGTGTTCCCTGCCGAGCCGTTCACCGCGACCAGACTCCCAACAAATCACCGCCAAAGGATGCAAGACACCCTAACGGAGCGATCAAGGGGTCCGGCCCGGCATCGCGCGGGGAGCCTGACAAATGTCACGGAGAAGGCCGGAGGTATGGAACTGCCGGTCCGCGCCGCACGCCTCTAGCGTCGAGGACATGGACGCCATCTCCTTCTCCGGAGTCACCAGGACCTACGGGGACGTGCTCGCGGTCGACGGGCTGGACCTCGACATCCCGGCGGGCCGCACGGTCGCCCTGCTCGGACCGAACGGCGCCGGCAAATCCACCGCGATCAACATGCTGCTCGGCCTGCTCCGCCCCACCAGCGGCGAGATCAAGGTCTTCGGCGACACCCCGTCGCGTGCCGTCGCGCGCGGCCGCGTCGGCGCGATGCTCCAGGAGGGCTCGCTGATCCCCGAGCTGACCGTCGCGGAGACCGTCGGATTCGTCCGCGGCCTCTACCCCGACCCCCTCCCCTTCGACGAGATCCTGCGCATGGCCGACCTCACCGACCTGGCCGGACGCCGGGCCGACCGGCTGTCCGGCGGGCAGACCCAGCGGGTGCGGTTCGCCCTGGCCGTCGCGGGCGCCCCCCGGCTCCTCGTGCTCGACGAGCCCACCGCCGCCATGGACGTCGAGTCGCGCCGCGCCTTCTGGGACTCCATGCGGACGTACGCGGCGCGCGGCCACACGGTCCTGTTCGCCACGCACTACCTGGAGGAGGCCGACCAGAACTCCGACCGGGTCGTCGTCATCGCACGCGGGCGGGTCGTCGCCGACGGCACGGCCGCCGAGATCAAGGCCGGGGCCGGTGGCCAGGCGGTGAGCTTCACGCTGGGCGCCCAGCCCGCCGCCGGCCTCGACGCGCTTCCCGGCGTCGTCGCGATCGAGATAGCGTCGGGCCGCGCCGTACTCAGGACGAGCGACGCCGACGCCACCGTCGACGCGCTCTATCGAAAGACCACTCTCGACGTGCACGGGCTCCGGATCGACGGAGCCGATCTCGAAGACGCCTTCCTCGCACTCACCCAGGAGTCCTGATGCCGGAGCACGTCAAGATCGAGGCGCTGCGGATGCTGCGCAACAAGCGTTACGCCATCTTCGTCGTGGCGTTCCCCGTCGGCTTCTACCTGCTCTACGCCAATCTGTGGGGCGACCAGGTGGACGACACGACGGGACTGAAGGCCGGCGTCGTCCTCATGGTCTCCATGGCCGCCTACGGCGCGCTCGCGTCCTCGATGATGTCCACGGCGGTGCCCTGGGCGCAGGAACGCGAGAGCGGCTGGCTGCGCCAGCTCCAGATCACCCCGCTCCCCAGGTGGTCGATCATCGTCACCAAGCTGATCGTCTCCCTGCTGCTCACGCTGCCCTCGCTCGTGCTCGTCGGCCTCGCGGCCGTGCTCACCCAGGGCGTCTCGCTCCCGCCGGGGCAATGGGCCGGGCTGGTCCTCGCGATGTGGCTCGGCGTGATCCCGTTCGCCGCGCTCGGTCTGACGATCGGCTCGCTGGTACGGGCCGACACCGCCCAGCCGCTCGCCATGATCTGCATGTTCGGGCTCGCCCTGCTGGGCGGCCTCTGGTTCCCCATCGACATGATGCCCTCGGCCATGAAGGCGATCGCGCACGCGCTGCCGTCGTACGACTACGCCACCATCGGCTGGAACATCGTCGCGGGCCAGGCGCCCCCGGCCTCCGCGGTTCTCGGCATCCTCGGCTGGGGCGCCGTCCTGGCCGCCTTCGCGCTCTACACCTACCGGCGGGCAACCGTACGCGCATGACCGGGAGGCTGGACGGTGTCTTCACGTTCGGCGTGGAGAAGGGGCGGGGATCACGCCTGCGGCGCCTGATGGGCGTCTCGTTCGGCTTCGTGTACCTCGTCTATCCGGTGGCCGACATCGTGACGGGAAAGGTGGGCGGAGCGGGGGCGGCCTGGCAGCTCGCCGCGCTCGCCGCGTTCGTGACCACCTACGTCGCCGCCGTCCTCAGCCCCGGGGACTACGGCGACCGCGGCAGGTGGACGGTCCCGCTGATGGCCGTGACCACCGCGATGGCGATCGTGTTCCCGCTCCTGTTCGGAGGCGGCTGGACGGCGCTGCCGATCTACGTCACCGTGATGCTCTCCATGGCGCTGCCGCTGCGCCCCGCCCTGGTCGCCATGGCCGTGATGGCCCTGGTCGTCCTCGTCGACAGCCGGCTCGCGGGCGCGGACGCGGAGACGATCGTGCTGCTCGTCGTGCAGGTGTGGACGCTCGGGATCCTGTTCGCCAGCGTGCGGAACACCCGCATGCTGGTGCTCCGCCTCGAGGACGCGCAGCGGGAGGTGGCCCGGCTGGCGGCGGGGGAGGAGCGGCTCCGCATCGCACGGGACCTGCACGACCTGCTCGGGCACAGCCTGTCGCTGATCGTGCTCAAGAGCGAGCTGGCCGGGCGACTGGCCGAGCAGGGGTCGGACCGTGCGGCCCGGGAGATCGCCGACATCGAGTCCGTGGCGCGGCAGGCGCTGGTCGAGGTGCGCGAGGCCGTCACCGGCTACCGCAGGCGGGGATTCTCCGAGGAACTCGACGGCGCCCGCGCGGCGCTCACCGCCGCCGGGCTGCGGGTGGCCGTCCGGATCTCCGGCACCCCGCTCCCGGACGGCCTGGACGGCCTCTTCGGCTGGGCCGTACGCGAGGCGGTCACCAACGTCGTACGGCATGCCCGCGCGACCCGCTGCGAGATCGGAGTGGCCCACGACGGCTCGGGCGCGGTCCTGGAGGTCACGGACGACGGCGACGCCGGGCCGTACGAGCCGGGCAGCGGTCTGCGCGGCCTGGCGGAGCGGGTCCGCGCGGAGGGAGGCGTCATGGAGGCGGGGCCGGTCCCGAGCGGCTTCCGGTTGAGGATCACCGTGCCCGGTCCGGCCGCCGGTCCCGCGACGGCGGACCCTGGCGCCCCGGGAGGCCGGGACTCCGGCGTCCCGGCCGTCTAGGCTCGGGCGACATGATCCGCGTCATCCTGGCCGAGGACCAGGCGATGGTGAGAGGGGCCCTGGCGTCCCTGCTGGACCTGGAGCCGGACATCGAGGTCGTGGGGGAGGCCGCCACGGGCGAGGAGGCCGTCGCCGTCGTCGCGCGGGTCCGCCCCGACGTCGCCCTTCTGGACATCGAGATGCCCGGGATGGACGGCATCGCCGCCGCCGCGGAGATCCGCGACCGGGTGCCCGGATGCCGGGTGATGATCCTGACCACATTCGGCCGCCCGGGATACCTGCGCCGGGCGATGGAGGCCGGCGCCGCCGGGTTCCTGGTCAAGGACAGCCCCGCGCGCGATCTGGCGGTCGCGATCCGCCGTGTGCTGGGCGGCGAGCGGGTGATCGACCCCGGGCTGGCCGCCGCCGCGCTGAGCGCCGGGCCGAACCCCCTCTCGCAGCGGGAGCGCGACGTGCTGGCCGTGGCGGCGGACGGTTCGACGATCGCGGACATCGCCCGAGCGTTGCACCTGTCCGAGGGCACGGTGCGCAACTACCTCTCCTCGGCCATCCAGAAGACCGGCGCGCGCAACCGCATCGAGGCCGTGCAGCGGTCGCGGCTGCAGGGCTGGCTCTGACCCGCGGTCCGCGCGCGGCGGACCACACGATCGCACGGTCACGCGGCAACGGCGGTCGCACGGCCACGCAGTCGCGCGGCCACGCGGCCACGCGGCAACGCGGCAACGCGGTCGCACGGTCAGCGGGACGACGACGGAATGGTGGCGACGTGGCGGATCAGGTCGCCGACGCGGACGATGCCCATGCAGCGGCCGACCTCGTCGACCACGACCAGGTCGTCGTAGACGCGGGTCGCGTCCCGGCCCGCGAGCTGCATGGCGGCGATCGCCGGTGTGGTCCTGGGGACCGTCCTGGTGGTGTCGGCCAGGCGTCTGGCCGGTTTCTTGGCGTGCAGCGCGTGGCCGTACGCGCCGGCCATGAAGAGCAGGAAGCGGCTCCGGTCGACGCTGCCGACCGGCCGCTGGTACTCGTCCACCAGGATGACGCTGGTGATCGACGGCTCGGAGCCGAAGGCCGCGACGACGTCCTCCGCCGTCGCCTCGGAGGACAGCGTCACCGCCGGGAGCAGCAGCTCCTGGACTCGCGGCCCGAGCAGCGCGGCCACGGGCGTGGTGTCCGGGACGGGCAGCGGGACGTGCAGCTGGACCCGTCCGCTGGACGGCTTCCAGTCGATCGGCGCGAGCAGCGGGCCCTGGGCGAGCCGGATCCCCCATCCGCGCGTCGCCGCGAGCTGGGCCTCGTCCCGCAGGCCGGGGGCGAGCACGTGCGCGCCGAGGGCGCGCGCCACCCCCACGAGCGACTCGGCGAGCGCGCTCCTGCGCGGATCGCGTGGCACCCGGTCCACGAGGTCGCGGGCCAGCACGATCACGTACGGCGACGCGTCGGCGAGCAGGTCGAGGGGCAGGTGCGCGCTGCCGAGCCCGCCGAAGGCGACGAGGTATCCGGCGGCGCGCAGGCCGTCGATCCCGGCGAGGAGCGCTCTCCGGTCCGCCGCCGGGATCTCTCCCTCGATCACGAGGATCAGTTCGCGCGGCCGCCTGCCCGAGACGCGTACCGCCTCGTGCAGCGGGGCGAGGCCGCCGGACCCGCCGATCACCGCGCGGGCCGGGATCGGCAGCACGAGGGGGAGCAGGGCCTCCGCGCGTGACGCGGCGAGCAGGCCCCGCACGGTGCTGGAGATGTCGGACGGCGCGAGCCCGGGGACGTCGCCCGCCGCGACCTCGACGGCGATGACGCCACCGGTGTCGAGGTCGACGATCGGCAGGAAGACCGGAGCGGGAGCGTGGCCGGGACCCGGGGGATCCGCGGCGAAGGAGCCGGACGCGGTGACGTCCGGGGCGGACTGGGCGAGCGGCGCCGCGAAGGGAAGAGGGACCGACACGGTTGAATTGTGCTGTTCCTCTATCGGTGACAGGAGTGACGCGAAACGAAGTTCACCGACTTTTCCCCTACCGTTCTGTCGGGATATATCACCCCTGGTCCGGCGGCCGTGACAGGGCCGGACACGGCGCGGCGCGGTCTCGGGATAGCCTCGGGTCCCATGACGGCACGACCGGCGGCGGGCGGGGGCAGATGGGTGACGGTCGCCCCCGAACGCGTCGAGCGCTGGATCGAGGGCTTCACGGCCCGCCACGGCGCCGCCGAGGTGACGGCCACCCCCGATCTCGTACGGCTGACCGCGGCCGGTGGGGCGGTGGCCGAATGCCACGTGCCGTTCCCGCCCCTGGCCGTCCAACCCGGCGAGCCCTCGGGACGGCCGTTCGGCGCGTCTCCCGGACAGCCGATCGCCGAGACGCCCGGACACCCCCTCGAATCTCCCCTCGCACATCCGCTCGTACATCCGTTCGGACATCCACCCGACCGGTTCCTCGGGGTGAGCGAGGCGGTGGCGGCGCTCGCCGCGCACGCGCGGCGCGACCGCCTGGTGGGCGTCCTCCTGGTACGGCTCGGCGGCTACGCCGCGGGCGTGTTCGACGGAGAGCGGCTGGTGGCCTCCAAGGTCGGCTCCCGGCAGGTCCACGGACGCAGCGCGGCGGGAGGGTGGTCCCAGCAGCGGTTCGCCCGGCGCAGGGAGAAGCAGTCCGGCGAGGCGCTGGGGGCGGCGGCCGAGGTCGCCGCGCGGGTGCTGCTGCCGTACGCGGGGGATCTGGAGGCCGTCCTGCTCGGCGGCGACCGGCGGGCGATCGACGGGGTGCGCGGCGACCGGCTCCTGGCACCGCTCCTCGCCCTCGAACGCGAGCCGTTCCTCACGGTCCCCGATCCCCGGCTGGCCGTGCTGCGGGAGACACCGGGGCTGTTTCGCGCGGTCCGCGTCCGCGTCCTCGACCAGGGAGCGTCCGGCGGCGCGTAGCAGTGGTGTGACGCATCCGCTGAACCGGTACAGGCTCCGGCGATGTCCTCCAACGCCTGGCGAACCGGGCTTCGCGGCCGTGAGACCGGAGGTCACCGGCGGACAGGCCGTACACTGGGCGGTATGCGCGCTCCCGATTGATCATCTCCCCGAGTTCGCGCGGATCCGTTCTCGCACTCGCCGGCCATCCGTGCGACCACGCGCCGGTCCTGACCCCATCACACGGGATGTTCCCCTAATCATGATCATTGCTACTGACGTCGAGCTGCGCGCCGGGTCCCGGCTGCTCATCGAGGGCGCCTCGTTCCGGGTGAATCCCGGAGACAAGATCGGCCTCGTCGGCCGCAACGGCGCCGGCAAGACCACGCTGACCAAGGTGCTCGCGGGCGAGGGCATCCCCGCCGCCGGCTCGGTCACCGCGGCCGGCAGCGTCGGCTACCTGCCCCAGGATCCCCGCTCCGGCGACCTGAGCACCCTCGCCCGCGACCGGATCCTGTCCGCGCGCGGTCTGGACGAGGTGCTGCGCGAGCTGCGGGCCGCCGAGCTCGGCATGGCCGCCGACGACTCGCGCACCCGCGACCGCGCGGTCCGCGCGTACGGCCGGCTGGAGGACCGCCTGCACGTGCTTGGCGGCTATGCCGCGGAGTCGGAGGCGGCCTCGATCGCCTCCAGCCTCGGACTGCCCGACCGGGTGCTCACCCAGCCCCTGGAAACCCTCTCCGGAGGGCAGCGCCGCCGGGTCGAGCTGGCCCGGATCCTCTTCAGCGGAGCCGAGACTCTCCTGCTTGACGAGCCGACAAACCACCTCGATGCGGACTCGATCGGGTGGCTTCGTGATTTTTTACGATCCCACCAGGGCGGCTTGGTGATCATCAGCCATGACGTCAACCTCCTTGAAGCGACGGTAAACCGCGTTCTGCACCTCGACGCCAACCGCTGCGTGGTCGACACCTACAATGTCGGCTGGAAGGCCTACCTCGCCCAGCGCGAGACCGACGAGAAGCGCCGCAAGCGCGAGCGGGCCAACGCCGAGAAACAGGCCTCAGTGCTGCTCTCGCAGGCCGACCGGATGCGGGCCAAGGCCACCAAGGCCAAGGCCGCGCAGGACATGGAGCGCCGGGCCCGGCGCATGCTGGCCGGGGTGGAGGGCGAGCGGCGCAGTGACCGGGTCGCCAAGCTCCGCTTCCCCGAGCCCGCCCCCTGCGGCAAGACCCCGCTGACCGCCACCGGGCTGTCGAAGTCGTACGGCTCGCTGGAGGTCTTCACAGACGTGGACGCCGCCGTGGACCGGGGCTCCCGCGTGGTCATCCTGGGCCTGAACGGTGCGGGGAAGACCACGCTGCTGCGCCTGCTCGGCGGCATCGAGACGCCCGACACCGGCGAGGTCAGGCCGGGTCACGGCCTCAAGCTGGGCTACTACGCCCAGGAGCACGAGACCCTCGACCCGGACCGCACGGTCCTGGAGAACATGCGCTCCGCGGGCCCCGATCTCGCCGACGTCGACCTGCGCAAGGTGCTCGGCTCGTTCCTGTTCAGCGGGGACGACGTGGACAAGCCCGCGGGGGTCCTGTCCGGCGGGGAGAAGACGCGACTCGCCCTGGCGACGCTGGTGTTGTCGAGCGCCAACGTGCTACTTCTGGACGAGCCCACCAACAACCTCGATCCGGCCTCGCGGGACCAGGTCCTGTCGGCGCTGCGGTCCTACGCCGGCGCCATCGTGCTCGTCACGCACGACGAGGGAGCCGTCGACGCACTTCAGCCGGACAGGGTGATCCTGCTGCCCGACGGAGTAGAGGACGCCTGGAGCGACGAATTTTCCGATCTTGTGGCCCTCGCCTGATCTTAATTTGAGCGGGTAGGGATCTTTTCCCGCCGAGTAGGTAGCCGATCCCGCCGAAATGACTGATCATGGCGTGAGTAACGCTGCGGAAGTCTGGCACTACAGGAGGTACTCGTGGCCGAGACTCTGAAGAAGGGCACCCGGGTGACCGGGGCCGACCGTGAAAAACTGGCCAGCGATCTCAAGAAGCGGTACGCCGCGGGTGAGAGCATCCGCGCGCTGGCCGCTTCGACCGGCCGGTCCTACGGGTTCATCCACCGCATCCTGAGCGAGTCCGGTGTGGCTCTGCGCGGGCGCGGCGGGGCGACCCGAGGGAAGTCCAAGCGCTAGAGATCCGCCTCGCAACGCGCGCGACCGCAGCCGCACGTTCCCGCATGCCGGGCGGTCCTGTCAGGAGCCATCCGAACGATATTCGGTAGGCTCGGGGTGGGACCGCGGAGACCACTCGACCGGGATGTAGGAGCTGAGGATGGCGGAAGCGACACTTGGGGGGAGCACGGAGGCGATCTCGGCGACTGAGCTCGCGGAGATCGGACTGCGCTTTGAGGTGGACGGCGAGATCGCGACCATCACCCTGGACCGGCCGGAACGGCGCAACGCCCAGACGTTCGCCACCTGGTCGGCACTGACCCGGATCGGGGACAATCTCCCGGATCAGGTACGGGTGGTCGTGGTCCGTGGTGAGGGGCCGTCCTTCTCAGCGGGCATCGACCTGCGCATGTTCACGCCCGAAGGGGTGCCGGGGCAGGGGTCGTTCGGCACGGTCGCCGGGCTCGACGACGCGGCCTTCGAACAGGCGGTCGCGCGGGCCCAGCGCGGGTTCCTGTGGCTCCGCCGGCCCGGCATCGTCTCCATCGCCGCCGTCCAGGGCCATGCGATCGGGGCCGGGTTCCAGCTGGCGCTCTCCTGCGACCTGCGGATCGTCGCGGAAGACGTCATGTTCTGCATGAAGGAGCCGGCGCTCGGGCTGGTTCCCGATCTCACCGGCACCAAGCCGCTCGTCGACATCGTCGGCGTGCCTCGGGCCATCGAGATCTGCCTGACCGCCCGCACCGTCGGCGCGCAGGAGGCGTTCCGGCTCGGCCTGGCCGAGCTGGTGGTTCCCGGTGAGGAGCTGCCGCAGGCCGTACGCGACCTCGCGGCCGCGCTGCTCAGTACGAACAGGGACGCCGCGACGGCGACCAAGCGGCTGCTTCAGGGGGCTCCCGGCCGGACCCTGGAGGAGCAGGCCGCCGCCGAGCGTGCGGAACAGGCGGTCCGGATCCGCGCCCTGTTCGCCTCCAGCTGACGAAGGAATCGGGAGTATCCTCCCGGGTGCTTCACAAGCGGGAGGACGAACGTGGCGATGATGGGTGGGGGCTACGGCCCCCAGATGATGCGGTCTCTCCGGCGTGACAGCTCGGTGACGAAGGAGCGGCTCGCGCCGGGCACCGTCCGGCGCATCGCGGGGTACGCCCGCCCGTTCAAGGGGCAGATCGCCGGGTTCCTCGTGCTCGTCGTGCTCGGCGCGCTGATCGTGGTCGCGAACCCGCTCCTGATGAAGTCGATCATCGACGACGGCATCAGGCTCGGCCGCGTCGACATCGTGCTCTGGCTGGCCGCCGCCATCGGCGTGCTCGCGGTGCTGGACGCCGGGATCGGCCTGGTCCAGCGGTGGTTCTCCGCGCGGATCGGCGAGGGCCTGATCTACAACCTCCGCACGGAGGTGTTCGACCACGTCCAGCGCATGCCCGTGGCGTTCTTCATGCGGGCGCAGACCGGCGCGCTGGTGTCCCGGCTGAACACCGACGTCATCGGCGCGCAGCGGGCCCTCACGAGCACGCTGTCGTCCGTGGTCTCCAACGTGGTCAGCCTCGTCGTGGTGCTCGGCGCCATGCTCGCGCTGTCCTGGCAGATCACCCTGGTCGCTCTGGTCCTGCTGCCGATCTTCATCTTCCCCGCGAAATGGGTCGGCCGGCGGATGTCGGCGCTCACCCGCGAGCAGATGCAGCTCGACGCGGAGATGAGCTCGATGATGACCGAGCGCTTCAACGTCGCCGGCGCCATGGTCGCCAAGCTGTACGGCAGGCCCGACGACGAGGCCGTCCACTTCGCCGGGCGGGCCGGGCGGGTGCGTGACGTGGGCGTGATCGTCGCGATGTACGGCGCGGTCTTCCGGATCGCGCTCGGCCTGGTCGCGGCGCTCGCCACCGCGCTGGTCTACGGCTTCGGCGGCGTCCTGTCGGTGAACGGGGTGTTCGAGGTCGGCACGCTGGTCGCCCTCGGCGCCCTGCTGATGCGCCTGTACGGCCCGCTGACCAGCCTGTCGAACGTGCACGTGGACGTGATGACCGCGCTCGTGAGCTTCGACCGGGTCTTCGAGGTGCTGGACCTCAAGCCCATGGTCGCGGAGGCGGCGGACGCCCGGCCGATCCCCGGCGGACCGGTGACGATCGAGTTCGACGACGTGCACTTCCGCTACCCGGCGGCTTCCGAGGTGTCGCTGGCCTCGCTCGAATCGGTCGCGCGGCCCGACACCGGTCCTTCCCAGCCGGTGCTCAAGGGCGTGACGTTCACCGCGCGGCCGGGGGAGCTGGTCGCCCTGGTCGGCCATTCCGGCGCGGGCAAGACCACCCTCACGTCGCTGGTGTCCCGCCTGTACGACGTGAACGAGGGCGTCGTCCGCCTCAACGGGCACGACGTCAGGCACGCCACGATGGACAGCATCAGGGACACGGTCGGCGTCGTCATGCAGGACTCCCACCTGTTCCACGACACGATCGGCAACAACCTGCGCTACGCGCGTCCCGATGCGACCGACGACGAGATCTGGGAGGCGCTGCGCGCGGCCCAGATCGGCGACCTCGTCGGCGCGCTGCCCGAGGGACTGGACACGGTCGTGGGTGACCGCGGATACCGGCTCTCGGGAGGTGAGAAGCAGCGCGTCGCGCTGGCCCGGCTGCTGCTCAAGGCGCCCGACGTCGTCGTGCTGGACGAGGCCACCGCCCATCTCGACTCCGAGTCCGAGGCGGCCGTGCAGAAGGCGCTCAAGATCGCGCTGGCCGGGCGGACGTCACTGGTGATCGCCCACCGGCTCTCCACGATCAGGGAGGCCGACACGATCCTGGTGATCCAGGACGGCCAGGTCGTGGAGCGCGGAGGCCACGACGAGCTGCTCGCCCGGGGCGGCGCCTACGCCGAGCTGTACCGGACCCAGTTCACAGGTAGCCCAGACGTGTGAGCTCCTCGCGCGCGACCTTCTCCACCAGCGCGAGGTCGGAGGCGGACAGCCGCGTGCGCCGGGCGGCCGCCGTGCCGTACAACGCGACCGTGGAGACCGCGGTCCCGAGGAACTCGGCCACGCCTTCGACGGCCTCGCCGGGCGCGGCCAGCATGTCCTCGTAGCGGAGCGTCAGCAGCTGCTCGCGGGGAAGCTCCTGGCGGAGCGCCGCGCTGAGCCGTACGGCACCCCGCCAGCGCAGCGCGCACTTGCCCGCGGCGGGCATCACCTTCCACCGGTCGCGGTGCTCGGCGGAGTTCACCCCGAGGAAGGGGTTGGGGAACTCCGCGTCCTCGGTGAGCATGTGGGGACGGAACCAGGCCATGCAGGCGGGGTCGGCCAGCATGTCGGCGACCACGTCCCGGCCGTCCCTGATGATCTGGACGAATCTGGCGTCGGGGAACGCCTGGAGCAGCACCGGCGCGCTGTAGAGCAGGTCGGGACCGGCGTCCCCGAACCTGGCCAGCGTCGCCGTCTGCGCGCACGGGCCCGTCCCGACGATGCCGCCCGCGTCCCGGCAGGCGGCGGGGCACTCGGCGCAGGCGTCCGGGCCGATCCGCCACGCCTCCGCGAGCGTGTCCCTGATCACGCTCGGCGCCCCGCCGCTGCGCGCGATGGACGGCCTGCGGGCGAACGCGTAGACGACGCGGGCCACCGCGGCGCGGCCCATCGTCACGTGGAAGCCCGGCGAACGTTTCAACGCACGGGCGAGGAGATCCGCGCCGGAGTGCGGGGCGGCGAGCACGAACACGGGACGGCGGACCTTGACGCCGTTGACAACCAAGATGTGTGTCGGAGGTCGCATAGGTACGGCTAGTCTGACAGCCTTTGCGAGGTGAACGAACGCATCCACACCGGGGCGCGCCGTGGCTGAGCTTCCACGCCGGTTGCGTCCCGGCGACACCGTGGCGGTCGTCGCCCCCTCGGGCCCGGTCGATCCGGCCCGGCTGGAACGCGGCGAGGACGTCCTCAAGGGGCTCGGCCTCGACGTGATCGTCGGCTCGCGGGTGCTGGGCAGGGAGGGTTTCCTCGCCGGTCCCGACTCCGCCCGCGTCGTCGATCTCCAGGCGGCGTGGTGCGATCCCGCGGTGTCCGCGGTGATCTGCGCCAGGGGCGGGTACGGCGCCACCCGGCTGCTCGAACCGCTCGACTGGGACGCGATGCGCGCGGCCGGGCCGAAGATCCTGCTCGGGTCGAGCGACATCACCGCGCTCCACCTCGCCTTCGCCAAGGAGATGGGCGTCGCGACGCTCTTCGGCCCCATGCCCGCCTGCGCGCTCCTCGGCGACCCGGAGGGCCCGGAGCCGGAGACGCTCGGCCATCTGCGCGGAGCCCTGTTCGAGGGGGAGCGGGCCGCCCCCGTCCACGGTGACCGGGTCCTCCTCCCCGGCCGGGCCGAGGGCCCGCTCGGCGGCGGGAACCTGAGCCTGCTCGCCGCCCTCTGCGGCACCCCGTACGGCTTCCGCGCCGACGGGCACATCGTGCTTCTCGAGGACGTGGGCGAGCAGCCGTACCGGATCGACCGGATGCTCACCCAGCTCCTGCAGGCGGGCAGCCTCGACGGCGCGGCCGGATTCGCGCTCGGCTCCTGGGTGGGGTGCGGTGACCCCGGCGAGGTGCTCGACGTGCTGACCGACCGGCTGGCCCCGCTCGCCGTGCCGATCATCGCGGGGCTCCCGATCGGCCACGGCTCACCACAGTTCAGTGTGTGGATGGAGGCGGATGGGGTTATTGATACACAATCGTGTTCTCTGACGGGTCTCTTCCGCGATCCTGAGAGGGCACCCTAAAGTCCGCCCGGAAATTTCCTGGCAGCGGCGGAGGGATGGTGCTTTGGGACTCTTGCGGCGACTGCGCGGCCGGAAGCGGCCTGACCTTCCCGCACCGAGATCCGTCGAGGACGTCGACCTCGACTCCCTGCTCGCCCTGGTCGCCGAGACCATGGGCTTCACGTGCGTGTTCGCCCCGGACGGCGGGTCACTGACGATGGGCTCCCCGCCGCTCGGCGACGGCCACGACACCCGGCCGGGCCAGGTCCGCGTGGTGAATCTGGTCGGGCTGCGGCGCGAGGCCGCCCGCCGGTCCCGCGAGGACTGGCCGATGCTCGTCTCCGAGCACCTCGCCCACGCCGTGTCCGGTGAGCCGTTCGACGCCTGCAACCTGGCCCCGATCCGGCCGCTGCTGCGCACCCGGGTGCGCGCCGCCGACGACCCCGCGATCCCCGACCCCTCCCGGATCATCGGCCGCCACCTCAGCGCCGACCTGATCGAGGTCCTCACGATCGGGGCCCGGCCGGTACGCCCGGAGGAGGCGTTCTGCTGGCCCATCCCCCCGGCCGAGGCGCTCGACGTGGCGGTGGCGAACGCCCTGGCGGACGAGCGGCCGGCGGTGTCGCGGATCGACCTCGGCGGGGTGCGCGCGGGCCTGCTGTCCGCGCCCAGTGCGGCGGCCCACCTGCGCAGCCTGGAGCGGTATGTCCCGGTCCCGGACGACGGCATGCTGGTCGCCCTGCCCCACCCCGGCGTGGTGGCCCTCCACCCGGTCGACGGGATCGGCGTGGTCCGCGCGATCGAGCGGCTGCGGATCTTCGCCCAGCGGGAGTACGACGAGCGGCACGACGGGCTGAGCCCCCACGTCTACTGGTGGCACATCGACGCCGGGCACGGATGGCGGCTGACCCGCATCCAGGCCGACGTGGTCGCCCAGGACGGGCAGACCCGCCTCGTCATCGCGCCGCCGCCGGAGTTCGCCCGGCTCCTGGCCCGGATCGCGAACCGGGCCCGGCCGTAGGGCGCGGCGAAAACCCCGCGGCACGGCGGGCCGTTCCGCGATGTGTGAGGGGATGTGTGAGGGGATGCGTGAGGGTCAGACGCTGAGCGCCTGCGCGGTGTGGATCAGCGGCACGTGGCTGAACGCCTGCGGGAAGTTGCCCACCAGCCGCCCGTAGCGCGGGTCGTACTCCTCGGCGAGCAGGCCGACGTCGTTGCGCAGGGCGAGCAGCCGCTCGAACAGTTCGATCGCCTCCTTCCTGCGGCCCACCATCGCCCTGGCCTCGGCCAGCCAGAAGCTGCACGCGAGGAACGCGCCCTCGCCGCCCGGCAGGCCGTCGACGGTGTTCTCGGTGGCGACGGGATAGCGCAGCACGAAACCGTCCGTCATCAGCTCGCGCTCGATCGCCTCGATCGTGGAGCGCACCCGGGGATCCTCCGGGGGCAGGAAGCCGACGATCGGGATCATCAGCAGCGACGCGTCCAGCTCGCGGGAGCCGTACGACTGGGTGAAGGTGCCGCGTTCGGCGTCGAAGCCCTTCTCGCACACCTCGGCGTGGATCCGGTCGCGCAGGGCGGCCCAGCGCTCCACCGGGCCGGTGCGGTGCAGCTCGTGGACCACCCGGACGACCCGGTCGACGGCGACCCACGCCATGATCTTGGAGTGAACGAAGTGCCGCCGGGGGCCGCGGACCTCCCACAGGCCCGCGTCGGGCAGCTGCCAGCCCGTCTCCAGGAACTCCATCATCCTGCGCACCAGGGACCAGGCGTGGTTGCTGGGCGGCAGCCCCTCGCGGCGCGAGACGTACAGGGAGTTGACGACCTCGCCGTAGACGTCGAGCTGGAACTGCGTGGCCGCGCCGTTGCCGATGCGGACCGGAGCGGAGTCCTCGTAGCCGGGGAGCCAGCCGAGGGTCAGCTCGGGCAGCCGCCGCTCGCCGGCCACGCCGTACATGATCTGCATGTCCTCCGGGCGCCCGGCGATGGCCCGCAGCAGCCACTCGCGCCAGGCGCGGGCCTCCTCCAGGTATCCCGCGCCGACGAGGGCGTCGAGGGTCATCGCGGCGTCGCGCAACCAGCAGAAGCGGTAGTCCCAGTTGCGGGTCCCGCCGAGGTCCTCGGGCAGCGAGGTCGTGGGGGCGGCCACGATCCCGCCGGTCGGGGAGTAGGTCAGCGCCTTCAAGGTGATCAGCGAGCGGACCACCGCCTCCCGCCAGCGGCCCTGGTAGGTGCACCCGGAGACCCACTGCTTCCAGAGCTGCTCGGTCTCCGAGAGCTGCTCGAACGGGTCGATCAGCTCGGGCGCGGCCTCGTGCGAGGGCTGCCAGGTGAACACGAACGGCAGCCGGTCCCCGGCCGAGACGTTGAAGGTGGCGGCGTGCCGGTAGTGGCCGCCCTTCAGCGGGACGGGGGAGCTCAGCCACACCGAGTCGGGGCCGCCGACGGCGAGCACGTTGCCCTCCACACGGCGCACCCACGGCACGATCCGGCCGTAGTCGAACCGGATGCGGATCTCGGTGCTCATCTCGACGGTCCCGGACAGGCCCTCCACGATCCGCACCAGGTCGGGGTTGGACTGCCGGGGTGGCATGAAGTCGGTCACCTTCACCGAGCCCGTGGGGGTCTCCCACACGGTCTCCAGGATCAGCGTCTCGTCCCGGTAGGCCCGTCGCGTGGCCATGGACCCGTCCTCGCGCCAGGCGCTCGAGGGCGCCAGCCTCCAGGAGCCGTTGGACGCGTCCCCGAGCAGTGCGGCGAAGCAGGCGGGGGAGTCGAACCTCGGCAGGCAGAGCCAGTCGATCGAGCCGTTCCGGCCGACGAGAGCGGCCGATTGCATGTCTCCGATGAGGGCGTAGTCCTCGATCCGCATGCCGATCACGCTAATACGTGCGGGCGGGTACGGCGCGCAGAGCTTTCATGAAGAACTGGGTCGTGGGCCCGATCGTGAGGGCGAAGACGATCGTTCCGACGCCGACGGTGCCGCCGAGGAGCCAGCCCACGGCGAGCGCGGTCAGCTCCACCAGAGTCCTGGCCACGCGGATCGACAGGCCGAGGCGGTGGAGCCCGGTCATCAGGCCGTCACGTGGCCCGGCGCCGAACCCCGCGCCGATGTACAGGCCCGAGGCGGCGGCGATGCAGACGATGCCGCCGAGCAGGAAGGCCCACTTCAGGACCCAGTGGGACGGGACGGTGACCAGCGCCATGGTGGCGTCGGCGCAGGTGCCGACCACCAGGACGTTGCTGATCGTGCCGAGGCCGGGGCGCTGGCGCAACGGGATCCACAGCAGCAGCACCAGAGCGCCGACGAGGTTGATGCACAGGCCCATCGACCAGCCGGTACGGATCGCCATCCCCTGGTGGAAGACCTCCCAGGGGTCGAGACCGAGCCCGGAGTGGACCAGCAGGCCGATGCCGACGCCGTATCCCGCCAGGCCGACGTACAGGCGCAGGAGTCGGGCGGCCAGGGAACCGGAGCGGGGCAGTGAGAGTTCGCTCATAGTGGTTCCCATACTTCGGGCCATTTACTTGCAAATAAAGGGCCAATCAGGAAAATTGGACTTATGGACCGTCATCTTAGTGCGCTCCAACTGGCCAGGATCATCGAGGTCCCGGCGGGTGCCCGGCCGTACTACAAGGCCCTCGCGGAGGCGGTGCGGACGCTGATCCTGGACGGCCGGCTGGCCGTACGGGTGCGGCTGCCCGCCGAACGGCACCTCGCCGAGGCGCTGCGCGTCAGCCGTACGACGGTCACCACCGCCTACGACCGGCTGAGGGAGCAGGGCTTCCTGGAGAGCCGCCAAGGGGCGGGCAGCTGGACCGCGCTGCCCGATCCGGCCGCGCTCGGCGTCGAGGGGCCCTGGATCGTCCCCGACGACGCCGGACGGCTCCCGCTGCACTGTGCCGCGCCGCCCGCGACGCCCTACCTCGGCGACGCCATCGCCGAAGCCGGCAGGGCCTACCACCGGTACGCGCTGGGCATGGGATACGACCCCGTCGGTGTCGCGCCGCTGAGGGAGGCCATCGCCCGGAGGTACGGCGAACGCGGCCTGGCGACCCGGCCCGAGCAGATCATGGTCACCGCGGGCGCCCAGCACGCCATCCACCTCGTCATGACGCTGCTCGTCGGCCCGGGGGACCCGGTGCTGGTGGAGTCGCCGACCTTCCCGCACGCGATCGACGTCGCGCGGTTGCGCGGCGCCCGCCTGGTCCCGACCGGCATCCAGGAGGACGGCTGGCACATGGACCTGCTGACGGGCGCGATGCGGCAGTCCGCCGCCCGCCTCGCGTACGTCATCCCGGACTTCCAGAACCCCACCGGCCACCTCATGGGCGACGCGGAGCGGGCCGCGCTGGTGGCCGCCGCCCGCCGCCACGACACGACGGTGCTCGCCGACGAGACCTGGGCCGAACTGGCGCTCGACGACGTCGGGCGCCGCTCGCCGCTCGCCGCCTTCGACACCGACGGCCGGGTGATCAGCGTCGGCTCGGCGTCCAAGCTCTGGTGGGGCGGCCTGCGCGTCGGCTGGATCCGCGCCACCGCCGCGCTGGTCCGGCGGCTCGCGCTCTTCCGGGCGTCCGTGGACATCGCCGGCGCGGTCTTCGAGCAGCTGGTGGTGACGCACCTGTTCGACCGGCTGGAGGAGACCCGTGCCGACCGGTGCCGGTCGCTGCGCGCCTCGCGGGCCGCGCTCACCGAGGCGCTGCGCGAGGAGCTGCCCTCGTGGTCCTTCACGCCGCCCTCGGGAGGCGGCTCGCTGTGGATCAGGCTGGACGCGCCCGTCGCGACCCCGCTCGCCGACGCGGCGGCGGCCAGGGGCGTGCGGATCGCGCCCGGACCGTGGTTCGGCGTCGACGGGACGCTCGAACGGTACGTCAGGATCCCGTTCACCCAGCCGCCCGACGTCCTCACCGACGCGGTCCACCGCATCGCCGCCGGAACCGGATCGTACGGCTACCGCCCGGGGGAGCCGCTCACCCCGACCCTCTGATGCCCCTGGCGAGGGGCGCCCGCCAGCCGAAGCGCATGGCGAGGATGCGGAACGTGAAGGCGAGCAGGGCCGAGAACAGGGTGGCGGCGAACCCGCGCACGCCCGCCGTGTACAGGATGGCCATCGCCGTGGAGCCGAGCATCGCCGGGACGGCGTAGAGCTGACGGTCGTAGAGCAGGGTCGGCATCTCGCCGGACAGGACGTCGCGGATGACGCCTCCGCCCACGGCGGTGCAGACGCCGAGGAGCACGGCGTGCAGCGGGGCCAGGCCGGCGTGCAGCGCCTTGGTGGTCCCGACCGCGCAGAACAGGCCGAGCCCCGCCGCGTCGAAGACCAGCACCCCGGGCATGGCCCGCTCGACCTGGGGATGCCAGAGGAAGGCGATCGCGGTGGCCGCGATCGGCACCAGCAGATATCCGGTGTCGCGGAAGGCGGCCGGCTGAACGCCGATGAAAAGGTCGCGCATGATGCCGCCGCCGACGGCGGTGAAGAACGCGAGCACCACCATGCCGACGACGTCCAGCCGCTTGCGCACGCCTTCCAGCGCGCCGGACAGGGCGAAGACGAAGATCCCGGCGAGGTCGAGGACGGGGGTCACGGCTCATCAGTCTCGCATAAGGCGCGCGAGCCGCTTCGAGAAGACCAGCATCGCGAGACCCGCCACCACGGAGACGAGGGCCAGGCTCAGGTAGTACATCGGCATCGGGATCACGGAGGTCAGCCGGTACGCCTGACCGCCGATCGAGTCGCCCAGGGCGACGGCGAGGAACCAGACACCCATCATCTGGTTCACGAACGCGTGCGGGGCGAGCTTGTTGGTGACCGACAGGCCGACCGGGCTGATGAACAGCTCGCCGATCGTCTGGACGAGGTACACCGAGATCAGCCACATGATCGACACCTTGGCCGGGCCGGACGCGGCCACCGCGGCCGCGGCCATCACCACGAAGCTCAGCCCGATCACGACGAGCGCGACCGCGAACTTGAGCGGTGTGCCGATCCGGTCGCCCGCCTTGATCCAGATCTCCGCGAACACCGGCGCCAGGATGATGATCGCGACGGAGTTGACGTTGGACACCCAGCCGGGCGGCACGTCGAAGCCGAGGATGTTCAGGTCGGTGCGCTCCTGGGCGAAGAGCGTGAGCGCCCCTCCGGCCTGGTCGTAGATCATCCAGAAGATCGCGGCGGCGGCGAACAGCCACACGTACGCGGTCAGCCGGGTCCGCTCCTCCGGGGTGATCTCGTGCGTACCGGCGAACAGGAAGACGAAGTACGCCGCGGGGACGACGGCGGACAGCACCGTCAGCACGATGGTGAAGCGATCGAGGGTCAGCGTCCCGCTGGCCGCCCACAGGGCCATCGCGGTCACCGCCGCCACGGCCGTGGGCAGGGCGATCCGCGTGAAGCGGGCCCGCTCCTCGGGCGTCAAGCGGTGCTCGGGGTGCTCGCCGGCGCCCTTCAGGTGCCGCCGGCCCAGCACGTATTGCAGGAGCCCGAAGGCCATGCCCACCGCCGCCGCGCCGAACGCCAGGTGCCAGCGGTCGCCCCGCTGCAGCCACGGCACGACCTGGATCCCGGCGAACGCGCCCACGTTGACGCCCATGTAGAACACCGAGTAGCCGGAGTCGCGGCGGGCGTCGTCCTCATGGCGGTAGAGGTCGCCGACGATGGCCGAGATGTTCGGCTTCATCAGGCCGCTGCCCAGCGCGATCAGGGTGAGGCCCAGCCACACGAACCCGCCTCCCGCGGGTACGGCCATGCTCGTGTGCCCCGCCATGATGACGGCCCCGCCGTACAGCACGGCCCTGCGCGGGCCGAGGATCCGGTCGGAGATCCACCCGCCCGCGAGGGCGAGCAGGTAGACCGAGGCGATGTAGACGCCGTAGACGCCGACCGCGGTGACCTTGGGCAGGCCCATCCCCCCGCGCACCGGGGGAGCGGTGAGGAACAGCACCAGGATGGCCCGCATGCCGTAGTAGCTGAACCGCTCCCACATCTCGGTGCCGAACAGCGTGGCCAGGCCGCGCGGATGCCCGAAGAACGTCCGCTCGCGTGCTACCCGCGTCTCCGATTCCATGTCCTGTCCCCGCACTGTCCCCGATCACGGCGGGAAGCCGACACATCGCCGCGCGTATACGGATGAGTGCCCCGTGGCCGGTACGGCAAGCGCCGAGGGACCCGTTGCTGACTGGGTCTTGTCCGGCTTGATCGGATGTGGTGCGATGCAGGCCACTCGTCCAAGACTCCACGCACTGGAGGCGCGATGCCCGGGGTCCTTGAGGAGCGCGCCGCGATCGAGAACGAGATCGCGGGCCTGACGATCTGTGAACAGCTCAGGCGGACGGCCGCCGATCATCCTGACGCACCCGCCTACTCCGATCCCCTGGACGGCGGCTGGACCACCCTCACGTACGCGGAGGCGCGGCGGAGGGTCCTGGAGATCGCGGCCGGGTACGCCGCCCTGGGCGTCGGCCCAGGCGACGCGGTCGCCCTGATGATGGTCAACCGGAGTGAGCACGTCCTCGCCGACCTGGGAGCGGTCCACGCGGGCGCCGTCCCCTGCTCGGTCTACAGCACCTTCACGCCCGACCAGGTGGCGTTCATCGCGGACGATGTCGCGGCCAAGGTGGTCGTCCTCGGCGGCCCCGCCGATCTGGCCCGCTGGGAGCCGGTCCTCTCGGAGCTGCCCCGGGTGGAGAAGGTCATCGTGCTCGACGGGGCGCCGGCCGGTGACCGCTTCCTGAGCTGGGAGGACTTCCTGGCCCTCGGGGCCGAGCGGCTGGCCGCCGATCCCGAGGCGATCGAGTCCCGCTGGCGGGCGGTCGGCCCCGGCGACGTGGCGACCGTCCTCTACACGTCCGGCACCACCGGGAACCCGAAGGGCGTGCCGCTCACCCACACCAACGTGGTCTACGAGGCCGCGGCCACCGACAAGATGACGAAGCTGCCCACCCTGGGCACGCAGATCTCCTACCTCACCTACGCCCACATCGCCGAGCGCGTGCTCAGCCTCTACCTGCCGGTCTTCAAGGTCTCCCACGTCTATTTCTGCACCGACCTGGCGCACCTGGGCGGGGCCCTCGCCCAGGTCAAACCGATGATGTTCTTCGGCGTGCCCCGGGTCTGGGAGAAGATGGCGGCCCGGCTCCAGGCGCTGCTCGCCACCCAGCCGCAGGAGCAGCAGGACAACGTCCGCGCGGCCATGGCCGCCGGGCTCGCCTATGTCGAGGCCGGCCAGTACGGCGCGACCGCCACGCCAGAGGTCCAGGCCGCCTACGACCGGGCGGACGCCGCGCTGCTCTCCGTCATCCGGGCCATGATCGGCTTCGACCGGGCGGAGTGGCTCGCCACCGCCGCCGCTCCCATGCCGATCGAGGTGCAGCGCTTCTTCGCCGGCCTCGGCATGAAGGTCGTGGACGTGTACGGCATGACCGAGACGACCGGCGCGTTCACGGCCAACAGCCCGGCCGTGTACAAGCTGGGCACGGTCGGCCGGGCGGAGCCGGGCGTCGAGGTGCGGATCGCCGAGGACGGCGAGATCCTCACGCGTAGCCCGCTCAACACCAGCGGCTACCTCAACCGCCCGGACGCCGGTGCCGACCTCTTCGACGCGGACGGCTGGCTGCGCACGGGCGACGTCGGATCGGTCGACGAGGACGGCTTCATCCGGATCGTCGACCGCAAGAAGGAGCTCATCATCACCGCGGGCGGCGAGAACATCTCACCGGCCAACATCGAGAACGCGCTCAAGGAACATCCGCTGGTCGGGCAGGCCCTCGCCTACGGCGACCGCCGGCCGTACCCCGTGGCGATCCTGACCCTCGATGGCGAGATCGCCCCGGGATGGGCGCGGGCGCAGGGCATCTCGTTCGCCGACCTCGCCGAGCTGGCCGAGCACCCGGACGTGCTGAAGGCGGTCGAGGCCGCGGTGGAGGCGGCGAACGCCAAGCTCGCCCGGGTTCAGCAGGTGAAGAGGTGGCGGCTGCTCCCGGTCGAGTGGACACCGGAGACGGAGGAGCTCACCCCCAGCCTCAAGCTCAAGCGGCGCGTCATCCACGCCAGGTACGCCGGGATGATCGACGCGATGTACGACTGAGGCCGGGCCGACGTTTTGCCATCCGGGGTGGTTATCCACCCCGGGGGCATTACCCGGGGCTGCCTACGGTCTTCGGCCATGAGCAGACGTCTAATCGCCAGGGTGGTCGTCACGGCCGCCGTTCCGCTCGCCGCTCTCGGGGCCGCGGCGCAGACACCGGCGTCGGCCGACGACGAGCTGGCCATCCGATCCGTCACCGTCCAGCCGGGCGACCCGGTCGTCGGCCCCTCCGGGTCCGTGAAGCTGGTGGTCGATGTTGTCGCCCGCGGAGCGCGGGGCGACAACGGGGTCACCGTCAAGGTCGAGCCGGGCCCGCCGCCCGCCGCCTCCACCGGGCAGCCGGGTGGCGCCATGCAGGCCGTCACCCCGGTCAAGCCGGCCATCTCCTCGACGCCGCGCCCGCCGTTCATCAACGGGAGCAGCGGCGCCGTCTCGGTCTCGGGGACGCAGTCCACCCAGGGCGGCCAGGGCGCCGACCGCATCACCGGCTGGGAGAAGTGGCGGTTCCAGCCGGCGACCGGCCTGTCCCGCTGGTATCCGAGCGGCCAGTGGACCGTGGTCGCGACCGCGAAGGGCGCGAACGGCGCCACGGTGAACAGCTACACGACCTTCTACCTCCGGCGCGCGACCCGGCTGGAAGGGGTCAGGGTGAACCGCGACGCGAACGGCACGCAGGTCACCGGAACCCTGCTCCGGGTCGATCCGAGCGGCCAGGTCGACTACCGGCCCTTCGCCGGCCGGGAGGTCGTGCTCCGCTTCCGCCCGCAGGGGGCGACCGAGTGGAAGGACATGGGGACCGCCGTCACGAACAAGGACGGCTGGTTCGCGAGCCAGGAGCGGGCGAAGAGCACGGGCACCTGGCGGGTCGAGTTCGTGGGAGCGCCACGGTACGCATCGGACACCAGTGACGTAACGGGCTGATATCACAATCAACTGAAGGCAAGTTGCGAATTTGTGATGTTTTGCCTGTCAATCTCAGGCAACTTTCCTCATCCTTTGCGCGTCTTTGACGTAGGCGCGCCCCACTGCCGGGGCGCGTTCGCAACGGGGAGAGGAAATAACCCTCATGGTGAAACGCATCACCGCCGCAATGGTGGCGGCCGCCATGAGCGCCACGGCGCTCGCGGCGGCCACTCCGGCCTTCGCGGACGTCCCGGACGCCTCCAGCAGCCCGAGCCCGGAGGTCTCCCAGACGCCCGAGGCCTCCTCCTACCGGGCGGACTCCCGGATCCTGTCGGTCGACGTCACCCCCGGCACGGTCGTCGTCAGACGGCATGGCTCGGTCCGCGTGACGGCCACGGTCCGGACGAAGGACGTCAAGGACGTCAAGATCGAGGTCCTGGAGCCCCGCGGTGGCGGTCACGGTGGAGGCCACGGTGGCGGCCACGGTCACTGGTCGGCCAGGAAGGACGACAACCCGGCCGACCGGCACGGGCCCAAGTGGGACACGAAGACCGAGTCCTGGGACTTCGACTGGAGCCACAAGACGGGCGCCTGGACGGTGCACGTCGAGGCTCTCGGCTACGACGGCCAGGTCAGGGTCGCCGACCGGACCTTCTATGTGAAGCGCGACGACTGGCGCAGGCCGCCGGCGCCTCGCGGGCCCAAGGCCACCCGGATCAGCGGCTTCGACGCCACGCCCGAACCGGTGAGGAAGGGCCGCAAGCTCAACCTCCAGGGCAAGCTCGAGGTCGCGCAGTGCTACAGCGACTGGTACTACGACTGGGACGAGTACGACAGCCGCTGGGGCCGTGGCGACTGCTACGAGAGCCGGGGCTACTGGCACAACTGGCACTGGCTCGGCACCCAGGACGTCGGGATCTACTTCCTGCCCGCGGGCTCGCGCAAGTGGAGGTACGTCGAGACCGTCGAGACCGACGGCTCCGGCCGCTTCTTCACCCAGGTCCGGGCCTTCCAGTCCGGCACCTGGGGCGTGCGCTTCGACGGCAACGGCCGTCTGAAGGGCTCGGAGGCGTCCGACTACGTGAAGGTCGTCGGCGGCTGGCACCGCCACTAGGACGTGACTCGCGGATCCAGCCGTGACGATTCACGGCGGGCACCGGATCCGGGGGCACGACCTGCGCTACATCGCTGATCGGTTCGCCCGGTTCCCTCGTGGAACCGGGCGTTCCGCGTTTCCCGCCGCTCCGGCGAGCGCGGCCTCCTCGCATCTGATCCGCACGACCATGAGGACCGCGTTGAGCACGGTGAACCCGGCCGCGGTCAGCCACGCCGTATGCACCAGCGGCAGCGCCACCCCCTCCACGGCCACGGCCACATAGTTGGGATGGCGCAGCCAGGAGAGCCGGTACGGCCCGCGGCGTACCGGCGGCATTCCCGGCATCACGATCACCCGTGTGTTCCAGCGCGGGCCGAGCGAGACGACGCACCACCAGCGCAGTCCCTGGGCGGCCAGGACCAGGGCGAGCATGGGCCAGCCGAGCGCCGGGACGAACGGCCGCCCGGCCAGCCGTACCTCGACCAGGCAGGAGACGAGCAGCCCGGTGTGCAGCGCGACCAGCCACGGGTAGTGGGCCCGCCCGCTGACCACGCCGCCGCGGGCCAGGCTCCACCGGGCGTTGCGCCGGGCCACGACCAGTTCGGCGACGCGTTCCGCCGCCACCCCGAGGACGAGCAGGGCGTACCAGGGCACGGCGCCGTTACCAGCGCAGCAGTACGAGCTCGGAGCAGAAGCCGGGGCCCATCGCGAGGAGGACGCCCGGAGTGCCCGGGGGAGGCGGGTGCGGCGACGCCAGCGTGTCCCGCAGCACGAACAGCACGGACGCGGAGGAGAGGTTCCCGGCCTCGGCCAGGGAGCGCCATGTCAGGTCCAGCGCGCCGTCCGGCAGGTCGAGGGCCTCGGCCACGGCCTCAAGCACCTTCGGGCCGCCCGGGTGGCAGACCCACGCGCTCACGTCACCCGTCGTCAGCTCCTGGTCGGACAGGAACCCGCGCATGTCGTCGGCCAGATGGGTGCGCACCAGCGCCGGGATGCCCACGTCGAGCACCACCTGGAAGCCGCTGTCGCGGACGTCCCAGCCCATCACCCGCTCGGAGTCGCGATACAGGCGGCTGCGGGTGGCGACCACGGCCGGGCCGGACGCGCGCCGCTCGTCGCCGCACGCCACCACGGCGGCGGCGCCGTCCCCGAACAGGCCGCTCGCCACCAGGTTCGCGATCGAGGAGTCGCCGCGTTGCAGGGTGAGGGAGCAGAGCTCCACCGAGAGCAGCACGGCCACCTCGCCGGGCGCGCCGCGCAGGTAGTCGTGCAGACGCGCGATCCCCGCGGCCCCGGCGACGCATCCGAGGCCGAAGACCGGGACACGCTTGACGTCGGGGCGCAGGCCGAGCCGCCCGGCCATCCTGGCGTCGATCGAGGGCGCGGCGACGCCGGTCGTCGAGGCGACGATGATCATGTCCACGTCGGACGCGGCCAGCCCGGCCGTGTCGAGCGCCCCGCCCACCGCCTCGACGCCCAGATCCACCGCGGCGTCGACGTAGATCTCGTTCGCCATTCCGAAGCCGTCGAGCTTGCCGTAGTCCTCGATCGGCAACACCAGATGGCGATGCCCGACCCTGGTGCTCGTGTGCAGCCGGTCGAGGAACTCCCGGCCGGACTCCGGGATCAGCCATAGTTCCGCCAGCCGGTCCGTGATCTCCTCCTGGGCGTACCGGTTCGGGGGGAGGACGCACTGGACGGCGGCGATTCGCGTCATAGAAGCCTCCCTGCAGGGAAATGCTCTCTTTTTCCTAAATGCCCGATTATCTGGTCGGCATGCCTGGGCCACCGAAGGGGAGGACGCCGTGAGATGCGCGAACGGCCCGAGCCGGGAGCATCGCACGGCCCGGAGCACGGTGGATGTTGTGGCACAGTATGGCCGTGACGGACACGTACATAAGGGACGCAACGGTCGCTGATCTGGACGCCATCGCGGCGGTGGCCGTCGCGACCGGCCAGGGCGAGGAATGGACGGGAGCCGACCCGGCCTACATCGGTCACCTGCTCGTCCACGGCCGGGTGGTGGTCGCCGAGCAGCGCGGGACGGTGACGGGATTCGGCGCGACCCGCCGGATCGGCGAGGGGCCGGAGGCGGTGACGATGCTCTGCGACCTGTTCGTCGATCCGGGATCCCACGGCCTCGGCGCGGGCCACGCCATGCTCTCCGCCCTGTGGCAGGACACCCCCCGGCGGATGACCTTCAGCAGCCTGCACGCGCACGCGCTGCCGCTGTACACGAGGTCCGGTCTGGACGCCTGGTGGCCGCTCCTCTACCTGGCCGGGGACGTACGGGCGCTGAGCACCCCGGCCCGCTGGACGGTCTCGGAGGCGACCTCCGGCGAGGTCGCCGAGCTGGAGCGGCGGTGGACCGGGACCGACCGCGCCGCCGACCACGCGGCCTGGGCCGCCCGTCCGGGAGGGCTCGCGGTCCTCGCGATCCGTGACGGCGTGGCGGTGGCGGCGGCCACCGTGGCCGGGGCGGGGCCGGAGTACGGCATCGTGCACCTGGCCGTGGAACCCGGATCGGTCCCCCACGTGGCCCGGGACGCGGTCGTCGCCGTGCTGGCCTCCCTGGAGCCGCCCGACGGCCGGGCCCGGGTCTGCCTGCCCGCCCCGCACGCCGCCACGCGGCCCCTGCTCTCCGCCGGGTGGCGCAGCGACGCCATGGACATGTTCATGGCGACCGATCCCGGCCTGCTCGACCCGCGCAGATCCGTCCCCTCTCCCGCGCTGGCCTGAGCGCCGTCCAGGGGCCCGCCACTCCCTCGCCGGCCCGCCCGTTCACGAACGCCGGATCCCCACGGCCCGAGATCTCGGGGCGCCGCCCGCGGTAATTCTGTTGCCGATCAAGGGGGATTCTGGCGTTATAGGGCATGTCGTTCACGACGGGGCACCGCCGTGAGGTCCGTACGAGAGGGGAGGCGACGATGACGTATCGCGAGGTGACCGGGGCTCGGGCACCGATCAGGATGTGGGCGAACCCGGACGAGGTCGAGGAACAGGCGATGCGGCAGCTCCGCAACGTCGCCGACCTGCCCTGGACCCACGGCGTCGCGGTGATGCCGGACGTCCATTACGGCCTGGGCGCGACGGTCGGCTCCGTGATCGCGATGCGGGACGCGGTGTCCCCGGCGGCGGTCGGAGTGGACATCGGCTGCGGGATGAGCGCGGTGAAGACGTCGCTCAAGGTCGAGGAGCTGCCCGACAACCTTCACTACCTCCGCTCGCGGCTGGAGCAGGCGGTGCCGGTCGGGTTCGGCAAGCACAAGACGCCCGTCGACCCGTCGAAGGTGTACGGCCTGCCCCAGGAGGGCTGGAAGGAGTTCTGGCAGGACTTCGAGTGGCTGGCGGAGCCCGTACGCGGCCTCAGGGCGCGGGCCGAGGTCCAGATGGGCACGCTGGGCTCGGGGAACCACTTCCTCGAGGTCTGCGCCGACGACGACGGCGCCGTCTGGGTGGTGCTGCACTCGGGCTCGCGGAACATCGGCAAGGAGCTGGCCGAGTTCCACATCGAGCAGGCGCGCCGGCTCCCGCACAACAAGGGGCTGCCGGATCGGGATCTCGCGGTGTTCATCCACGGCTCCCCGAAGATGGACGCGTACCGGAGCGACCTGTTCTGGGCGCAGGACTACGCGCGGCGCAACCGGGCGGTCATGCTGGCCCTGGTCTGCAACGTGCTGCGCAAGCACTTCAAGGAGATCAGGTTCGACGAGCCGATCTCCTGCCACCACAACTACGTGGCCGACGAGACGTACGACGGCATCCGGCTGCTGGTGACCAGGAAGGGCGCGATCCGGGCGGGCAGGGGCGACCTCGGGATCATCCCGGGGTCGATGGCCACCGGCACCTACATCGTGCGCGGCCTGGGCAACAGCAGGGCGTTCAACTCGGCGTCGCACGGCGCGGGACGGAAGATGAGCCGGACCCGGGCCAGGAAGACCTTCACCCTGGACGATCTGGCCGGCCAGACCAGCGGGGTCGAGTGCCGCAAGGACGCCGGGGTACTCGACGAGATCCCGGGGGCGTACAAGGACATCGAGTCGGTCATGGCCGCCCAGTCCGACCTCGTCGAGGTGGTCGCCCACCTGCGTCAGGTGATCTGCGTCAAGGGATGAACGGATCGTGATGGTTCGAGGGGAATCATCATGGTCCCTTCCGCCGTTCCCGGAGGAAAGGCGACAGGTCGTAGGCTGGTGTCTTCTGACGCCCTGGAGGTCCCCCTTGCTGGTTGACTCATTCGGCCGGGTCGCGACGGACCTGCGCGTATCGCTGACAGACCGGTGCAACCTGCGGTGCACGTACTGCATGCCGCCGGAGGGGCTCGACTGGCTGCCCAAACCCGATCTGCTCACCGCCGAGGAGATCACCCGCCTCGTCGCCATCGGCGTGGAACGGCTGGGCGTCACGGAGGTGCGCTACACCGGCGGCGAGCCCCTGCTCCGGCGGGAGCTGGTCGAGATCGTCGCGGCGACCACCCGGCTCGACCCGCGCCCCCAGGTGTCGCTGACCACCAACGGCATCGGCCTCGCCCGGCTCGCCGCGCCGCTCGCGGAGGAGGCCGGGCTCGACCGCGTCAACGTCTCGCTCGACACCCTGGACCGTGACGTGTTCGTCCGGCTCGCCCACCGTGACCGGCTACGGGACGTCGTGGACGGCCTGGCGGCGGCCGAGCGGGCCGGGCTCACCCCCGTCAAGATCAACACTGTGCTGATGCGGGGGATCAACGAGCACGAGGCCGTGCCGCTGCTGCGGTTCAGCCTGGACCACGGCTACGAGTTGCGCTTCATCGAGCAGATGCCCCTCGACGCCCAGCACGGCTGGCGCCGCGAGGATATGGTCACCGCCGACGAGATCCTCGGCCTGCTCAAGGACTCCTTCGACCTCTCCGAGGACGACCCGAGCGGCCGGGGCAGCGCGCCCGCCGAGCTCTTCCTGGTGAACGGCGGCCCGGCGCGGGTCGGCGTGATCGGCTCGGTCACCCGGCCGTTCTGCGGGGCGTGCGACCGCGTCCGGCTCACCGCCGACGGCCAGATCCGCAACTGCCTGTTCGCGACCGAGGAGTCCGATCTCCGTACGGCGCTGCGGTCCGGCGCCTCCGACGAGGACCTCGCGTCCCGGTGGATCGCGGCCGTGCGCGGGAAGAAGGCCGGCCACGGCATCGACGACCCGTCCTTCCTCCAGCCGTCCCGCCCCATGTCGGCCATCGGAGGCTAGACCGCCGTGCGGGACGACGCGGTGCCGTACGACGCGGTGATCCTGGCCGGAGGGCGCGCGAAGCGCCTGGGCGGCCTGGACAAGCCGGGAGAGCCGGTCGGAGGGCGGCCCCTGATCGAGCGGGTGGCGGCGGCGGTGCCCGGCGCGCGCACCCTCGTCGTGGTCGGCCCTCCGAGGCCGGGACGCGGGCTGGAACGTGCCGTCCACGTCAGGGAGGACCCGCCCGGATCCGGGCCGATCCCGGCGCTGCGCGCGGGTCTCGCCCTCGTCACCGAGGCCGAGGTCGCGTTGCTCGCCGCCGACCTGCCGTTCCTGGACGCGGGGCACGTGACGGCGCTCTTCGCCGCCGCGCGCGCCGCCGGAGCCCCCGGCGCGGTGCTCGTGGACGACGAGGGCAAGGAGCAGTGGCTGACCGGCGTGTGGCGGTCGGGGCCGCTCCGTGCGGCGCTCGGAAGCTACACCGGCCAGTCCCTGCGCGGGCTCCTCGGCCCCCTGGGGCCGGCGGCGATCCGCCTCGCGTCCCGCGCGGACGGGTGCGACCCGTGGTTCGACTGCGACACCATGGATGATCTCGACCGGGCGCGCCGGAGTCGAGTGACGAGCGAGGAGACCGCATGAACGTGCTGGAGCAGTGGACCGCCCTGGTGTGCCGGGAGCTGGGCGTCGACCCTGAGCGGGTGGACAGGAACGCCGTGCTGGACCTGACCCGCGATGTGGCGCACGGTGTGGCCCGGCCCGCCGCGCCGCTCACCGCCTACCTGCTCGGGCTCGCCCAGGGAGCCGGTACGGCCCCGCAGGACGCGCTGGAACGCCTGTCGATGATGGCCAGGAACTGGGAGCAGGCCACGACCGAAACCATGAAGGACGCCTAAGGAGGGTCTGACAAATACGGCCCGTGCGTGGCAGGGCTTGATTTGTCAGACATGACCTCAGGAGGCGGCGGCGAGGCTCACCCGGTGAGGTTGTTCTCCGAACCTCGGCCGGGTTGCCTCCCGGGCGGGCCTCACGGCGCGTCGGTGGGCCGGGGCCGTGGGATTTCGATCGCGCGGGGGCTCTGGCGGGGGATCTGATCAGGAGGCTCGCGTCGCCGGGCGGGGAAATGATCGGCGCATATATCGCGATATACCGCGCAAACGACGTTCGGGCGTCGCACGGGAATATGTTCGAATTAAATCGATAAAACAGGTAAAAAATAGAAGGGCGACGCCGGGTGGTTACGGGGGCAAACCACCCGGCGCCGCTTCATCGGCGTTCCGACGGGGGCCCGGAACGCCGGCACCAGCGCTCCGACGGGGGACCAGAGCGCTTGGCTAAACTGTACACCTACAACCCATGGGATGCGTCAAGACTTTGTCACGACCCGATCTCGCGTCGATGCCGTGGTATCTCGTTTTGGTTAGCTTCCGTGGTTTCCATGGGCGACGGCTGACCTTTACCTCGCTCATTGGCCCCGATCACGGCAACGTACGGCAAAACGACGGCTCCGGCGACGAGGAGTGCGCGTACCGGCCACGGCGCGGGCACGGCCACGGCGAGGACGAGGCACACGAGGCGGATCGCCATCTTGATCACGTAGCTGATCTCACGCCGTCGGATGTCCTCGGACAGGGCGGGCCTGGCGTCCGTAACCTGATGAACCGTCCGGTTCCGGCCCCAAAGCTTCACAAACTCCACGGTAGACCCCGCATGGTGGGGGCGCGAAAGCGCCGCAGCGATACGAGCATGAGTCCGAGCGAGAGGGAGGACGTCATGTCGGATCGAACCTATCGGGTGACCGAAATAGTCGGCACTTCGGGGGAGAGCGTCGACCAGGCCATCCGCAACGGCATCCGCCGGGCCGCGGAAACCCTTCGGCATCTCGACTGGTTCGAGGTGATCGAGGTCCGCGGCCACATCGAGGACGGCGAGGTGGCCCACATCCAGGTCGGCCTGAAGGTCGGATTCCGCCTGGAAGACGCCTGAGCCCGCCCGGGGAACGAGGCCGCCGCGATGGACGGCCCGCATCGCCGGGCGGGCGTGGCGCAGGCCCGAGGAACACGCCCGAGGGTCGGGCGGGTGGAAACAGGGGGAGGGGTCAGTTCGCCTGGCTGACCGTGGACATGTTGAAGTCGGGCACCCGGACCGTCGGCATGACCGTACGGGTGAAGTAGTCGTTCCACTCGCGCGGCAGGGTCTGCTCGCTGCGCCCGACCTCGGTGAGCCGGCCCAGCAGATCGACCGGCGACTCGTTGAACCTGAAGTTGTTGACCTCTCCGACGACCTCGCCGTTCTCCACGAGGTAGACGCCGTCCCTGGTGAGGCCGGTGAGCAACAGGGACTGCGGGTCCACCTCGCGGATGTACCACAGGCAGGTGAGCAGCAGGCCGCGCTCGGTGCCGGCGATCATCTCCTCCAGGGAGCGCCCGCCGTCAGGGCCGGTCATGATCAGGTTGTCGATCTGCGGAGTGACCGCCAGTCCGGTCACCTCGGCGGAGTGCCGGGTCTGCACCAGGTTGGCCAGCGTTCCGCCGGAGATCCAGTCGGTGGCGCCGAGGCCCAGGCCGTTGTCGAAGACCGATGCCTCGCGGCTGGAGGCGTGCGCGATGACGAACGGCGCGCACTCGATGCCCGGGTGGACCGGGTCGCTGTACAGCCGCATGGGGACGTCGGAGAGGCGCTCGCCGACGCGCGTGCCGCCGCCCGGCTTGGAGAACACCGTACGGCCGTCGGCGGCGTCCCTCGCGCCCGCCGACCAGTAGAGGTAGATCATCAGGTCGGAGACCGCGCTCGGCGGCAGGATCGTCTCGTACCGCCCGGCAGGGAGGTCGACACGGCGCTTGGCCCAGTCGAGCCGCCGGGCGAGTGTCGCGTCGAGCGCGGCCACGTCCACGTCCGTGAAGTCGCGGGTCGCCACGCCCGTCCACGCCGACCGGGACATGTCGCGCGACTTCGCGTTGAGCTCAAGCCGTCCGGTCGGCTGGTCGTGGCGGGCCCTGAGGCCGGACGACGTCCCGACGAAGGTGGAGGTCAGGATGTGCTCGGCGAAGCCGTACAACCTCCGGCCCGAGGACTCGGCCGCCGCGAACGACTCGCCCAGCGCGGGCGCGAAGTCGCGGAAGACCTCGATGGTGGTCGGATCGACGCCCCGGTCCCAGTCGCCGTACGAGCCGCCGCCGGCGAGCGGCCGGGCGTCCTCGGACGGCTGGGCGTCCCTGGCCGCGCGGTCGGCGGCCGCCACCACGTCGGCGAGTTGGTCCGGGCGCACCGCGGCGCGGGACACCACGCCCGTGCCCTGTCCCACGATCGAGATCACGGTCAGCTGCGAGGACCGCGCCACCCCGTTGGTGGTGAGCGTGTTGCCCGCGAAACGCAGGTTGGCCGTGGACCCCTCGTCCACGATCACGACGCAGTCGTCCGCCTGGCTGAGCGCGAGAGCCCGCTCGACCGTCTCCTGGGGAGTGCTCATGCGCTCGCTCACTTGCCGCCCTCCTGCACCGTGTTGAGGATCCGGACGCCCCGGAACAGCGCCGAGGGCGTGCCGTGGCTGACCGGCGCGACCTGCCCCGGCTGGCCCTTGCCGCAGTTGAACGCGCCGCCGAGCACGTACGTCTCCGGTCCGCCGACGGCCTCCATGGACCGCCAGAAGTCGGTCGTGGTCGCCTGGTAGGCGACGTCGCGGAGCTGACCGGCCAGCTTGCCGTTCTCGATCCGGTAGAAGCGCTGGCCGGTGAACTGGAAGTTGTAGCGCTGCATGTCGATCGACCAGCTCTTGTCGCCCACGATGTAGACACCCCGCTCCACGCGGGAGACGAGCTCCTCGGTCGAGGGGCCGCCCTCGGCCGGCCGGAGGGACACGTTGGCCATCCGCTGCATCGGCACGTGGCCGGGGGAGTCGGCGAACGCGCAGCCGTTGGACCGCCCGAGGCCCTTCAGCAGGGCCATCCGCCGGTCGAGCTGGTAGCCCACCAGGGTGCCGTCGCGGACGATGTCGAACGCCTGTCCCTCGACGCCCTCGTCGTCCCAGCCGACCGTGGCCAGGCCGTGTTCCGCCGTGCGGTCGCCCACGACGTTCATGACCGGCGAGCCGTACCGCAGAGTGCCGAGTTGGTCGAACGTGGCGAAGGAGGTGCCGGCGTACGCCGCCTCGTAGCCGAGCGCGCGGTCCAGCTCGGTCGCGTGGCCGATCGACTCGTGGATGGTCAGCCACAGGTTCGACGGGTCGATCACCAGGTCGTACGCTCCCGCCTCGACCGACGGGGCCTTCAGCTTCTCGGTGAGCAGGTCGGGGATCTCGGCGAGTTCGGCGGGGAAGTCCCAGCCGGTGCCCGTGAGGTATTCGAAGCCGCGGCCGGCCGGCGGCGCCAGCGTGCGCATGTCGTCGAACCGGTCGCCGTCGGATCGCATCGCGGTCAGCGCGGGAAACACCCGGACCCGCTGCTGCGTGGTGACCGTGCCCGCCGTGTCGGCGTAGAACTTCTGCTCCTTGACCTGCATCAGCGAGGCCGAGACGTGGTCCACCCGGCCGAGCAGGCCCGAGGACCAGCCGCCGAGCAGCTCCACCTTGTCGCGCAGCGGCACGTCGAACGGGTCCACGTCGTAGGCGGACACCCACGTGACGTCGGAGTAGACGGGCTCGGGCGCGAGCTCGACGGGCTCCCTGTTGATGGGGGCGCTCACCGCGGCCACCCGCACGGCCTCCTCGGCGGCGCGGACCGCGGCCTCCGGCGTCAGCTCGACGCCGGACGCGAACCCCCATGTGCCATCCTTGATCACCCGTACGGCGAAGCCGAGATCGTCGGCGTCCATGGACCCCTCGAGACGGGCGTCGAACAGGCGCAGGGTCTCTGAACGCACCCGCTCCAGGCGGAACGCGGCGTGCTCGGCGCCCAGGTCACGGGCGCGCTGCAGGGCCGCGTCCGCCAGCCGCCTGAGTGGCAGGGCGAGGAAATCGGGATCGATCTGGCGCATGTCCACGATCCTAACCCTGTGATCTTGTGCCCAGCGGACAAGAGGATTACCGGGCGGTAGCCGATAGCGTCGCGTGCATGGCTCGTTCTGTTCTCGTCACCGGCGGCAACCGTGGCATCGGTCTCGCCATCGCCCGTGAGCTCGCCGCCGCCGGCGACGCTGTCGCCGTCACCTACCGCTCTGGACAGCCCCCGCAGGGGCTGTTCGGCGTCCGCTGCGACGTGACCGACTCCGCGGACGTGGACGCCGCCTTCGAGAAGGCCGAGGCCGAGCACGGCCCGGTGGAGGTCGTGGTCGCCAACGCCGGGATCACCAAGGACACGCTGTTGCCGTTGATGAAGGAGGAGACCTTCACCGACGTCATCGACACCAACCTGACCGGCGCGTACCGCGTCGCGAAGCGGGCCGTGCGGCCGATGCTGCGGCTCAAGCGCGGCAGGATCGTGCTGATCTCCTCGGTCGTCGCCATGCTCGGGTCGGCCGGCCAGACGAACTACGCCGCGTCGAAGGCCGGGCTGATCGGATTCGGCCGGTCGCTTGCCAGGGAGCTCGCCTCGCGCGGCATCACGGTCAACATCGTCGCGCCGGGGTTCGTCGAGACCGACATGACCGCCGTCCTCGACGACGCCCAGCAGGAGCTGATCCGCAAGAACATCCCGCTCGGACGGCAGGCCACCGCCGAGGAGATCGCGAAGGTCGTCAGGTTCCTGGCGAGTGACGACGCCTCCTACGTCACCGGCGCGGTCATTCCCGTGGACGGTGGCCTCGGAATGGGCCACTGACTTCCTGGAAGCATTCCGGAGGCATTCCGGGACGGACGAGAACGGGTGGCCGAGGGCCACCCGGAACTGGAGCTGACACATGGGTCTGCTGGACGGCAAACGACTGCTGGTCACCGGCGTCCTCACCGACTCCTCGATCGCCTACAACGTGGCGAAGCTCGCTCAGGAGGAGGGCGCGACCATCGTGCTGACCGGCTTCGGCCGCCTCAGCCTGGTGGAGCGCATCGCCAGGCGGCTGCCCGAGCCGCCGCCGGTGATCGAGCTGGACGTGCAGAACACCGAGCACCTCGACACGCTCGCCGACCGCGTGGGCGAGCACCTGGGCGGGCTGGACGGTGTCGTCCACTCCATCGGCTTCGCGCCGCAGACGTGCCTGGGCGGCAACTTCCTCAACACTACTTGGGAGGACGTGGCGACCGCCGTCCACGTCTCCACCTACTCGTTCAAGTCGCTCGCCGTGGCGTGCCTTCCGCTGATGAAGGGCGGCGGCTCGATCGTCGGCCTCGACTTCGACGCCACCAAGGCGTGGCCCGTCTACGACTGGATGGGCGTGGCCAAGGCCGGCCTGGAGTCCTGCTCCCGCTATCTCGCGCGGGACCTCGGCACGCACGGCATCCGGGTCAACCTGGTCGCCGCCGGTCCGCTGCGCACCATGGCCGCCAAGAGCATCCCGGGCTTCCAGGAGTTCGAGGAGAGCTGGCCGTCCAAGGCTCCCCTCGGCTGGGACCTGACCGACACCGAGCCCGCGGCCCGGGCCTGCCTCGCCCTGCTGTCCGACTGGTTCCCCGCCACCACCGGGGAGATCGTGCACGTCGACGGCGGCGTGCACGCCATGGGAGCCTGACTCCCGCGTCCGTCCGGCGCCGTCGCACCCGTCGTGCGACGGCGCCATTCCATGCCGGTCCCATGTCGCGGGCCGCCCCGGCCCTCGTCGTGCGGTCTCTGTTCGCGGGGACCGTGTGCGGATCGTGGTCCGGCTGCCTACGGGCCGTCCTCAGGCGGTCTTCAGGCGGTCTTCAGGCCATGCGGTGACGGCCGGGGGTGCCGGTGAGCCGCACACCCTCGAACGGCATCGTCTCCGGCAGGTTCGCGCGGGCCCTGCGGGCCGACACCACGCGGGTGGCGAGCACGGCGGACAGCAGCAGCGCCGCGGTCAGCGCCGTCTCCACCATGTCGTACGGCCGGCGCGACCGGATCGGCTCGCCCTTCATGTGGGTGGCGAGCCCCGGGACGTACTGCCCCGGCCACAGCAGCGGGATGCCCACGTCGTCCGGGTTCACGGAAAGATCCACCGGGCGGATGGGCTTGCCTCCGTCGATGAAGTTCGGCCGGTTGTCCGGTGGCCGGGTCGGCTCGGTCGGAAGAGTGCCGTCCGCAGTCTCGCCGTGGGCGGACTCGCTCTCCTCACTGCCGGCGGGCTTGGCCGTCCCGCCCTCGGAGGGATCGCAGTGGGCGCCCGCGACCACCGGGAGGCAGGTGCCGCCGACGGTCTGGGTCAGCCCGTCCGTGAGATCCACCGCGCCGTTCACCGCATCGCCGACCGCATCGCCGACCGTGCTCCCGGCCGAACCCGAGGAACCGGCGGACGATCCCGTACCGCCGACCGCGTCGCCGAGCCCCTTGACCGTTCCGCTGAGCGTGCCGGTCACACCACCGACCGTGTCGTCCAGGGTGCCGGTCACACCACCGACCGTGTCTCCGAGAGTGCCGGTCACACCGCCGACCGTGTCCCCGAGGGAGCCGGTGAGCCCGCCGACCGTGTCGGTCACGCCGCCCACGGTCTTGCCGAGCGTGCCCGTCACGCCGCCCACGGTCTCGCCGAGCGTGCCCGTCACGCCGCTCACCGTCTTGCCGAGCGTGCCGGTCACGCCGTTGACGGTGCCGTTGACCGTACCGGTCACCCCGCCGACCGTGTCGTCGACCACGGCGCCGAGCCCTGAGGTGGCCCCGCCGGTCGCCGCGTTCAGCGTGCCGGTCGCGCCGTGGACCACCGAGCACAGGCCGTTGGTCACGTCGGACAGCAGCCCGCCGCCGGCGCAGTCGGCCGCCTGAACGGGCTCGGCCGCCAGCAGGGGGACTCCCACGCTGAGGGCAACCGCCAGCGCCCCCGCAGAGATCGCGGCCGCATGACGTCCGACCTCCATATGCTCCCCTTCCCCAATCCCGGGCTCGTCGTCATCCCACCCTCAGGGCGTGTCCGGTGCCTCACACCCGCCATGCGCGGCCTCGCCGGCGCCTCGCCACGCCGACGCCGCATTCACGGGCGCGAGCCGCGCCCGGGATCGTGATGGGCGGCATGTGCCGAACACTCCCTACGGCTCCCACTCTTTTCCTAAGCGCCCGGATTTTTCGCCGAAAGTTGCGATTCGGTATCGACGCGTGATACGCGAGAAGAACTCTCGTTTTTTACGGTGAGCTCCGGAGGATGCCGGCGGGGCGCCGGAACAGCTGTCCGGGGACAGGGCAGGCCGTGGATGTCGGGGGCCTCTCAGAACGCGTGTCTCAGGAGGGTGTGCCGCCTCAGGAGTCGGAGACGTCGTCCAGGGCTTCGCGGATCTCCCACGGAAGGGTGAGCTTCTCGGCCTGGAGAACACCGAGCAACTGCGCGTGCGTGCGCGCGCCCACGACGGCGGACGACACGCCCGGCCGGTCGCGCACCCAGGAAAGGGCCACCGCGAGCGGCGACACGCCGAGGCCGTCGGCCGCCGTCGCCACCGACTCCACGATCCTGCGGCAGCGATCGTCGAGGTACGGCGTGACGAACTCGGCGAAGTGCGGTGTCGCGGCGCGGGAGTCCGCCGGGATGCCGGTGCGGTACTTGCCGGTCAGCACGCCCCGCCCCAGCGGCGACCACGCCAGGAAGCCCGCGCCGACGTGCCCGGCGGCCGGGAGCAGCTCCTGCTCGGGCTCGCGGGCGAGGAGGGAGTACTCCGCCTGGGCGCAGACGATCGGCGTCCGCGACTCGCCCGAGCGCTGCCACACCGCCGCCGCGGCGAGCTGCCACCCCGCGTAGTCGCACACCCCTGCGTAGGCCGTACGACCCGAGGAGACCGCGAGATCGACGGCGGCGAGTGTCTCCTCAAGGGGGACGTCGGGGTCGAAGGCGTGCAGCTGCCACAGGTCGACATCGTCCAGCCCCAGCCGGGACAGGGAGGCGTCCAGCGCCCGGATCAGGTGCCGCCGCGACGCGTCGCGGTCGCCGTCGGCGGTCAGCACGGCCTTGGTCGAGATCACCAGGTCGTCGCGCCGCACCACGTCCCGCATGAGCCGGCCGATCAGGAGTTCGGCGTCGCCGCCCCCGTAGACGTCGGCCGTGTCGACCAGCGTGCCGCCCGCCTCGACGAACGCGGTGAGTTGGGCGGTCGCCTCCTCGGCCCCGGTGTCGCGGGCCCAGGTCATCGTGCCGAGCCCCACCCGGGACACCGAGAGACCGCTGCGCCCGACAAGTCGCTGATCCATTGTTAGGCCAGATTAGCGCGTCGGACAGTTTAGGCTGGCCCATCGTGGACTCTCTCCAGGCCATCGTGCTCGGGATCGTGCAGGGGCTCACCGAATTCCTGCCGATCTCCAGCTCCGCGCACCTGCTGATCGTGCCGAAGCTCCTGGGGTGGTCCGACCCCGGCGCGGCCTTCACCGCGGTGATCCAGTTAGGCACCATGCTGGCGGTGCTGATCTACTTCTGGCGCGACATCGTGCGGATCTTCTGGACCTGGCTGCGGAGCCTGTGGACCCCCGACCTGCGCGGCCACCTGGACGCCCGCATGGGCTGGTACATCGGCCTCGGGACGATCCCCATCGGCGTCGCCGGCCTGCTGTTCAAGGACGCGATCGAGGGCCCGGCGCGCAATCTGTGGCTGAACGCGAGCATGCTCATCGTCTTCGGCCTCCTGCTGCTCACCGCCGACCAGATGGGCAGGAAGAAGAAGGAGGTCGCCGACCTCGGTCTGCGCGACGGTCTGATCATCGGCGCCTGGCAGATGCTGCCCCTGGTCCCCGGCGCCTCCCGGTCGGGTTCCACCATGACGGGCGCCATGTTCCTCGGCTACACGCGCGAGGCCGCGGCCCGCTACTCCTTCCTCCTGTCCATCCCCGCGGTGGTCCTGTCCGGACTGTTCGAGCTGCGCCACATGGGCGACGGGGGAGGGGTGGCGCCGGTGCCGACCGCGATCGCGACCATCGTCTCGTTCGTCGTCGGGTACGCCTCGATCGCCTGGCTGTTGCGTTACGTCGCCAAGCATTCGACCATCGTGTTCGTGGTCTACCGGGTCTTCGCGGGCACCTTCCTGCTCACGCTCCTCTCGCTGGGAGTGATCTCCTCATGACGACCCTCCTGCTCCTGCGGCACGGGCTCACCGCGATGACGGGGCCGGTGCTCGCGGGCTGGACGCCGGGTGTCCACCTCGACGAGCGTGGGCGGCGGCAGGCGGAGGCGCTCGCCGGGCGGCTCGCCCCGCTCGACCTCGACGCCGTCGTCTCCAGCCCGCTCGAACGTTGCCAGGAGACGGCGCTCGCCGTGGCGCTGCGGCAGGAGCGGTGCAATACGGTCCAGACCGACGACCGCTTCGGGGAGTGCGGCTACGGCGACTGGACCGGCCGGCCGATCGAGGAGCTGGTCCGGGAGCCGCTCTGGCAGGTCGTCCAGGCGCATCCGAGCGCCGCCGTGTTCCCCGGCGGCGAGGCGCTGGCCGACGCCCAGAGCCGGGCCGTACGCGCGGTCCGCGAGTGGAACGACCGACTGGGAGAGAAGGCGACCTACGCCGTCTGCACCCACGGCGACGTGATCAAGGCGATCGTCGCCGACGCGCTCGGGCTGCACCTCGACCAGTTCCAGCGGATCAACGCCTATCCCGCGTCGTTGACCGTGATCCGCTACACCCCCTTGCGCCCCTTCCTGCTCAGGCTCAACGACATCGGAGGGGACGTGGCCGATCTGATTCCTCCGAGCGAGGTTCCGGGGGAGCCGGACGGGGGAGAAAACATCACCGGGAGCGATGCCGCCGTCGGCGGCGGACCCGGGACCACGTAAGGTCGGGTTATGCCGGTCTTCGACTACGATCCGCCTGACAGGTTCGTGGCCGGTGCCGTCGGGCAACCGGGAGCACGGGCCTTCTTCCTGCAGGCCCGTGGCCAGGGCAGGGTCACCACTGTCGCGCTCGAGAAGTTCCAGGTCGCCGTGCTCGCCGACCGGCTCGACGAGCTGCTCGACGAGGTGCTGCGCCGTACCGGCGGCCGTGCCCCCGTCCCGGCCGCGGCCCCGGTCGAACTCGCCGACGACGCCCCGCTCGACCTCCCGATCGACGAGGACTTCCGGGTCGGCACCATGGCGCTCGCATGGGATCCCGAGACCTCCCAGGTGATCATCGAGGCGCAGGAGGCCACGGAGGCCGAGGCCGAGGACGAGGTGTTCGACACCGACGAGCCCGAGCCCGCCGTCCTGCGGGTGCGGATCAGTCCCGCGGCGGCCCGCGCCTTCAGCCGCCGGGCCCTCGACCTCGTCGCCGCCGGCCGCCCG